>JBHIAW010000104.1:0-10415 GCA_046758765.1 bacterium | reverse complement strand
AATTTCTTTAGCTTTTTCTTTACTCAATTTTAGATATGAATCAAAGGGAATTGTAAAAGGATTATTAGATTTCACGAACAATTACCTTTCTTAGTTCTCAAGCTTCTTAAATACTTTGACTTTTCACTTACAAATAGTTTCTTATCCTCCGAAACTTTGCACGGCGCTATCAATAGAATCAAATGTTTCAAAAACGGTAAGCAGTTTGGTAATCATAAGAAGACTCTGAATTCGTTCGGTAACATTTGCCAGTTTCAAATCGCCGCCACTGTTACGCATGGTGGTGAGGCCGCCTATGAGAATACCAAGTCCGGAACTATTCATCCAATCTACCTTCTCAAGATCCGCTACAATTTGTGTCTTACCTGCTTCTATTAATTCATGGAGTTTATCATTTAGCAAAGCGGCATCGGGGCCACCCATAATTTTCCCCGATAATTCTAAAATGACCACACCGTTGGACATTTTCTCTTTCATTTTCATGATTGTAACCTCCCTCAAGGTTGCGTTTTGAACAGCCAGGACTACCCTCGTTTATACATGGGTCTTCCTTTCTTTAGCTCCCGTCGTTTGTGCCATTCCACTACAATTGGACTAGCAATAAAAATTGAGCTATACGTCCCTACAACAATCCCAATGATGAGTGCGAAAGCAAAGTTATGGATGACTTCGCCTCCAAAAAGGTAAAGGATCATGACCACAATCATAGTGGTCAAAGATGTCACAATGGTCCGACTTAATGAATGGTTGATACTTGTGTTAATGATGGTCTCGTAGGTTTCTCTTCTTAGAACTTTTAAGTTTTCCCGAATTCTGTCAAATACCACAATGGTATCATTAAGAGAATAGCCCACAATGGTTAAGAATGCCGCGATGATTGCTAAAGAAATTTCTAATTGTAGGAGCGAGAATACTCCTAAAGTAATTAAGACATCATGAAACAGAGCCGCGATGGCACCGACCGCAAATATGAATTCAAAGCGCCAACTGATATAAAGTAAAATAAAGAATAAGGCAATAAGAATTGCCCAGATAGCTGCTCTCCTGAGTTCAGCCCCTATTTTTGGACCAACCTTTTCTACCAATTGCACAGTGTAGGGGTTCTCTGGAAAGGATTTGGTTAATTCCGCCTTAATGGCATCGGAGATTTCTGTTCCGGTCTCTTGCTCTTGTACCCGAATTAACACTTCGTTCTCTGCGCCAAAATTTTTGATCTCCGCATTTCCAAAACCTATCTTGGATAAGGCTGATCTAACTTCAGCGATGGAGATGTTTTTTTCAAACCGCAGCTCTACTGACGTTCCACCTAAGAAATCGATCCCATAATTAGGGCCCTTATGTAGGAGCAGTGAACCCAGGCCGATCAGAATTAATACAATCGAAAACATTAATGCTGCTTTCCGTTTACCTATGAAGTCAAAATTTGCATTAACTAGAAATTGCATGAATCGTAACTCCTAACACGTAAAATAATTTAAGTACCAATCTATCGTGATTTTGCAGAAGGCTTGTCAAATACTTAATTTTGTTACTGCAAACTTCTCTGTGATGTAGTCAAATATCACTCGGGTGACCACTATGGCAGTGAACATACTAGCCACAATACCGATAGACAAAGTAAGTGCAAAACCACGCACCGGACCGGTTCCAAATTGATACAATACCAATGCCGTTAACAGAGTAGTAACATTGGCATCTAAAATTGTTTTAAAGGCGCGCGCATATCCGCTGTCAATGGCAGCTCGTATGGTTTTACCATGTCTTAGTTCTTCCCGAATTCTTTCAAATATCAGCACATTGGCATCAACCGCCATACCGATGGTAAGAATAATGCCTGCTATGCCGGGCAAAGTCAGAGTCGCGTGAAAGCCTGCTAACACGGCCATAATAATCACTAAATTCAGCAGCAGGGCAATATTGGCAACGACCCCAGACAAACGATAATAGGCGACCATGAAAAGCACAACGAAAGCCATGCCTATAATGGCTGAATAGGTTCCTTTGTTAATGGAATCCTGACCAAGAGAAGGTCCAACGGTTCGTTCTTCAATAACTTCCACAGGTGCTGGCAACGCACCAGCCCGCAAGACAATAGCTAAGTCTTTGGCCTCGTCAATGTTAGCCATACCAGTAATGGAAGCGCGCCCGTGGGGAATCCTTTCACGAATATTAGGTATAGAGACAATTCTACCATCCAGAACAATGGCCAATCTTTTACCCACATTCGCTCCTGTAACTTTGGAAAAGACTTTTCCTCCTTCACCGGTCAATTCCATACCCACCTCAGGCTGACCGGCTTGCAATTGACTGCCGATTTGTACTTGGGCATCCGCAATCATGGAACCGGTTATCTCTGGTTCTTTCTTTACCATGTAGAGTTTGTAATATTCTTGGTCACCTATTGGATCAGGTTTAGAAGTAAGCAGAAATTCTGCGTCTCGCGGAATAACTTTTTGCACCTCGGCGGAATTGATTATTCTTTCAACGGTCCGGACGTTCTTGGTCGGTATGCCAATATCTCCACCCACATTTGCCAATAAGGCATCAAAAGGACGTTCTTCAAAAACTTCCTCATCCAATAAGACAGTAGAATCGGACTCAGCCGTAGTGTCCACCTCTTCTTTTTCTTCAAGGATAGAGGACTCACCAAATATATCTTTGAGGCTTACTTCAGTTTCCTCGCGCAATTTTTGCCTCATAGTAGCCGTATCCTCTTCAACTGCTGCGTCTTCCAGATCATTGGTGCCTTCTTCTGGTTTTGCCAACTGTTTTTTCATGACGCGATTGATATCATTCAAAACCGCACTAACTACTTCAGGGTCTTTCTCAAGCTGAAATTCCAGAAGCGCGGTCGTACCGATAATTCCTTTAGCCCTTTCTACATCTTGAATACCAGCCAATTCAATTACGATGCGATGCGCACCTTGTTTGGTTATGGAAGGCTCAGAAACACCAAACTGGTCAATACGATTTCTAAGCACCTCCAAAGTTCGGTCAACGGCGTCTTCGGCTTCCTTCTTTAGTTCTGCTATTATCTTATCATCCGAGTCTCGACCTCCACCAAAGTATCGACTCAATCGTAATTCTTCATCCTGAAAAACTTCCTGTATGACTTCGAAAAAATCCTCGTTTGTGGATTGGACCCTTTTAATCGTTTTATTCAGCGCGCTTTCGAAGCTACTGTCCTTAATCTTTGTCAGTGTTTGAAGCAATTGCGGAAGGTCGACTTCATAAACCAGATAGGTGCCACCTTGAAGATCAAGCCCGAGTCTTATGGACTTAGCTTCGTTTTCGACAATTGTTTCATCCAATGCTATAAGTTTCTTAACGTCATCTATTACCGCGTCCACGCTGTTACCATTCGTACCTTTAAAGTTGTTCCGAACTTGCAATTCCAAATTTCCCGTGGCCAACGCGGCTTTGATTTCATTACGCGTAAGAGTTGTATTCTCTTCGATTCTAGAATAATAGAGCTCAGCTTGATTTTTTTGCTGGCTCAATTGGAAAGTAGGAAAAAGTACAATTAGAGACCATGCTATCGCCAGTAAAATGATCAAAGTCTTAAAAAGGTTTCTCCGACGCATTAGCTAAGAACCTCCTACAGATAAATTTATAACTCAAAAATTTTCAGAGCGCAATATACCATTTTTTTTAAAAAAAGTCAAGGTAAGAGTTTTTGCAATTTGAAATTTGCAATCCTCATTTTGCACAGCGACTTCACCAAGCTATATTACCCGAGTTATTGTGGCTTCGAGGGGAGGGTAGGCTTCTTTGCGGACTCTTCTAGAAGCCTCCGAACTACTTCCTTCACTACTTTCTTGAGCATAGCGGGATCAGTATTTGGACCAAGCTGATATTGCGCTTCTTTGGTTATCTGTCGAATTTTTTCTTCAGTGATTTCCATTAACAAAAATATACTTTATTTGAAAAATATTTGCAAGCAATATTTTCAAACAGAAATGATTTTAATGTGATTAAAAAATAAACAAATGCTATTATTCTCTTGATTTTTTATTTTCAACTGTTTATCTTTGTGGGTTGTAAACTTACCTTAGTGATAAATGACGTTGTGAAGTAGCAATTGCATATTAAATTCTGGCCGAATGCTACGAGTTCTGTTCTGTGGAGCGTTGTTTGCATCTTTGTCATGAGGACTCGGCGATACAGAGCGTTCATGTCGTTCACGGGATGAATGAAAGTAGTGCTGATGTCGAAAAATTATCGCAGAAATACACGACTGATTATATTTGTAATTATTTTTATAGCTTCAACCTTTCCGAGTAAATCTACTCCTACATTGCCGAGAATTTCAAAATATAGTCAAGCAATAAAACTGGCAGGGAATAAGAAACATATTGAAGCCATTGAAATATTACAACAGCAGATTAAAGACGATTCATCATTTACACCAGCCTATCTTAGATTGGCCGAATTTTATAGGTATGCAAATAAATTAAATGACGGCCAAACTTATTTCCAAAACGCCATAGATCAATTTCCTGAAAATCCCAATTTTTATCTGGGCTTAGCCTTGATTGCCAAATGGTCAAACGATTGGAAAGGGACCTTTGACAACACTACATTATCCTTGACAAAACACTCCATTTCTCCAGAGGCTCTGGCGTTGCTGGTAGAATCGGCGCTTAAGCTGAATTTAACCAATCAGCTTCCAAAGATTTTTCGAAAACTAAAAAGAATTGAATCCGCAAGCCATCTTAACGATTTAGGATATGCGATTTGGCGTTATAGAATAAATAAATTTAAGAAAGCTAAAGCCACCTTGCTGCAATATCTCAAAAAGAACCAGGAAGACTGGTTTGGTCATTATTATCTAGGTAAAGTGTCTCATAAATTGAAGGAGGAAGATGCAGTATTCAGTAGCTTGCGCAAGGCTATCCAGTTAATAGGCCAAGGTGACCCCTATCAAAAGCTGAAAGTCTTGCAGAGTCTAGGAAGCATTTACCAGGAAAAGGGGGAATTAGACAGATCTGAAGATTATCTCTATCAAGCTTTGCGGTTGGCTCAAAGCATAGGAGCCTTAACCGAACAAATTGAGATTCAGCTTGCTCGCTCAATCATATTTATGAAAGAAGGCTTTTATCAAAAAATGGCTGATGTTTGTCTCAACGGAATTGAGATTGCACAAGAAATCAATGAGATGTTTACTTTGTCCAATCTACATTACAACTTGGCTTACGCTTACGGAAAGATGGGTGACATGGATAAGGCCGTCAATTATTATTTACTTACAATAGAACAGGCGACAAGAGTTAAGGATTCTGAATTACTATCCCAGGCTTATGCCGGAATTGCTCAGGCCTACTTAAAGCTAAGCGATCTGGAAAAAGCGTTTGAATTCTTAAATAAGAGTCTTAAAGTGGCACAAAAGGCAAAACTCCGTGATTTAGAACAGGATGCCCTACTAAGTATCGCAGAGGTACACAAAGAACAGGGCGATATTAAGAGTGCTAAACAAACCTATGAAAAAGTACTGAAATATGCTCAGCGGGCTCAAAAGTACAAGCTTGCTGAGATTTGTTTTTTGAAATTGGCAAGTTTATATTTGAAACCGAATTCTAACCTAAAGAATGCCAAATATTATCTCTCCTTGGCAGATGCTTTCGCTCGGCAAACCTTACAGCTTCACTTTGCTGCTAATCATCGTTGGATGCAGGGGAAGATTGCCTTGCTTGAAGGGGATGTCGAAAGTGCGGAGACTTTATTTTTGGACGCGATACAATTAGGGAAAGAAACCGGATCGTATGTTTCAGTTTTGGCTGGTCATGCTGGTTTAATTAATACCTATGTGGAGGCTCGCTATCCGGATTTGGCTGCCGAGCAGGGTGATACAGCCCTCAAATGTTTGGACGAATTTGACAATCTTTGTGACAGAGAAATCTCATCGGAGTTCTTTGATTTAAGTAAGGACCTTTTTTTCCCAGTAGTTCACGCTTTCTTAGAATTTGGAGATCCGTACAGGGCTTACGAGATTTGTGAACAATACAAAGCTCAAATTCACTGGAACAATATTTCCTCAATCAAATTCAAAATCAAGTCATCCATACCAGATTCTCTGATATGGAAGCATAACAAAATTAATACACGTATCAGTGACCATTGGTCGGAGCTAAGAGAATCATGGCGCAAGGACGCAAGAGACAATCTCGACACCCTCATGACGATTAAGCACGAAATTCAACAATTACATGCTCAGAAGAAGGCAGCGCTATTAGAGTTGGCTGAAAATTACCCCAGATATTTTAACCTTGCTTATCCAGAGGGTGAATCATTAAGCAATCTGCAAGACGCGTTGAGACCAATGAATGGCTCCTTTCTTCATTATCTGACGGGTGAAGAGGCAACCATCATCATAATAGTGAGACCAGATACTATTCATAGCAAACTTGTGAATGTTGGAAGTAAATTCTTGACAGTGTTGGTTGAGCAAATTAGCCCCCTTTTTACGCCAAGCAATTCAGGTTTTATGGAGTCTGCTGAATCGGGGGAGCCTTTATTTCGACTGGATGTAGCGGGACGACTTTATCAACTAATCTTTGAGCCAATTAAAGATTTGATTCCTACACAAAGTCCCTTAATCATCTCACCCGACAATGTATTAAACCGTTTTCCATTCGAATGCTTAGTCACTAACCTGAATGAATTAAGGGACGAGTTTGATTATGCCCTGGCGCATTTTTTAGTTGAAAAGTACACGGTCTCTTATGTGCCGTATGCAAAGATGCTCAATTGGCCAACATTCAGAAAACGGCGTTCAAAAAAACCATTGGTAGCGTTTGTGAATTCCAGTTTTTATTTAGCCGGAGCAGAACCTCACAGAAATTCGCAAAACAATAATGATTCGACTGGTGAAACTAATGATAATTCGAGATTAACAACATCTACACTTTCAGATTATGAGAGTGCGCAGATTTCCCAGATATTTGGAAAGCGAAAAGCAAAAATATATTCTGGACCAAACGCCACAAAGGCACGGTTCTTACAAGAAAGTCCAAAATACCTTAATATCCACTTGGCGTTGCCGGGCCTTTTAGATGACAGGCAGTCACTCTATTCTACATTGTACTTCTCCAACCAAAGCGGATTGAAAACCTATGAATTATTTAATTTGAAGTTAAATGCAGATTTGGTAACACTCAGTGATTTGCGAAGGGAGCCAAGGGCTTTGAACATGGGCGAGAGTTTAAGTGGATTGGTTCAAGGATTTATTTATTCAGGCGTTCCAAGTGTAGTCACAAACCTTTGGAAGACTCGCCAAAAAGAATCATTGGTTTTGCTGGATAATTTCTATTTTAACTTAAGATTGGGCATGACAAAAGGTGAAGCGTTACAGCACGCCAAAGTCCAATATTTGAATACCGGAAATCGTAACCCTTATTATTGGGCCTCACTTGTTCTACACGGAAACCCTGCACCAATGAATACTAACACTCAAGTTATGAATAATCTATTTCTACTCACAATATTTGGTTTGATAATATTGGTGGGGTTAGCGGTATGGCAAATAATTAAGATCAAAAACGAAAAGAGATCGTAGGCCTGTGTCGGCAAATGGAATAACTCTGGCGGAAAAGCTGAGAGTTTTAGAGTTTGTCTGCCTGTAATTGCCATTCATATTTTTGTTTAAACTTTTTCACACTTTCATATATTCCTTGGGCCACCTTTTTTTGGAACGAGGCGGATTTTAGGAGTCTTTCTTCTTTTCTGTTTGAAATAAAGGCGGTCTCAACCAATACGTTGGGCATGGACGCGCCAACCAAAACGTAATAACCAGCCTGCTTCACCCCCCGGTCTTGAATTCCTGAGCGTTTCTTCAATTCCTGCTGCACCATGGCTGCTAAATCTTGACTTTCCTTATTGTAATCATTTTGGGCCATGTGTGCCAGAATGAAGTTCTCATCGGACAAATGAGCATAATCCTGGACATCATTTTCATAGCGTATTACAGCATTTTCTCTTCGGGCAACTTCAAGGGCTTCTTCCGATTTAGCTGGACCAAGAAAATAGGTTGTGGCGCCCCTAAGTCGGGGACTGCGGTTTGAATTGGCATGAATACTGATAAATAGCTTGCCATTCACCTTATTGGCCAGTTGCGTTCGATCTTTTAGAGGAACAAATTTATCGGTTTCCCTGGTCATGACAACTTCAAGTTTTAATTTCTTTTCGAGCAGCTTCTTTAATCTTTTTGCAATTGCCAATACCACATCTTTCTCATACACGCCTCTGGCACCAATTGCTCCGGGGTCGCGGCCCCCATGGCCTGGATCGATAACTACCTTATCAATGCGCCATTTTTCCCGGTCTGCCCTTAGCCGCTCTAATAACTCTGGTGATAGATGGTCATTTGTAGGAATGGAAACCCAGATTTCGTTTGGATACTGAGCAATTTCTAAGTCTCGACCTGCGATATCCTTTTTCAGTTGAAAGGAAAGCTGTACCATTTGATCTAATTGAATCGGTACTATTTTGCTTACCAATCCCTGGTCAAAACTGGAAGAGAATGTCTGTTCGTCTATTCTTCCATTTAGAATGTCTAAATAAAGCCATTTGCGACTGTAGCGCGTACTGAGACTCGATTTGTCAAACTTCTTAGTTACTTTGACGCGAATGAGTGTCCCGTTGGCTTTTTCTTCAACTCGAACGCCCGTGATGTTAATGCCTTGAACAAAATCAAATAGATCTTTGCCATTTGCATAATTTTCCTCAGAAATCAAAATAACGTCTTTCAAGATCGGAAGAAAAAACTTGACGGGTAGCCAAATATCACCGTTTGCGTACTTAGCATTTATGGGCATTTGTACTACTTTTTTCCCAATTAAAACAAAAGGATTGTAGGCCGCTATCGTTATCTTTTCCTCTCCTATAAACAATATAGCCTTACGAACTTTATTGCTGTAATAAGTGCGAGCGTTTAAGGTTTCGGCGACATCTTGAAGACTTACAAAATAAAAATCGCCCCCGATTCTGCGCGCATGAGATGTTATGTTTCTTTCCCAGTTTAAGTCTTGAGCGTAGGTAAAAATCGGTAAGAATATTATAAGAAGGATAAATAACCTTAATGAAGAATTCACGGAAATAAAGCACCTAGGATTATCGTTCATACCAGAATCTCGGTCACATTAGTTCTCCGGTTCTTTCTCCTGACTAAATAAATGACTAGCTTGCTGTAAGAGTTTCTTCTCATCCTCACTCAAATTATCATATCCCACTTCATTGATCTTATCTAAGATTTCATCCACTCGTTCTCGCATACGCTGTATGGTCTGCTGTTTTCTTAAGTTTTGAATGGCTCGCCTGGACTGCTGCCGCCTTCTAATCCATTTTCCGATGTATTCCAACCGCCAGTCTAATTTTAGATAGAGGAATCCTACGGCCATCCCTCCCAGGTGAGCGAAGTGAGCGACTCCATCGTTGCCGCCAAAGGTACCCAGAAACAAAGACAAGCCTGCGAAAAACATCACTAAGTACTTGGCTTTTACTTGAACTGGAAGAATAAGAAACAGAAGCAAGGTTATCACGCGTTCGGGGAAAAGCACTGCAAAGGCCACCATGACGCCGTAAATAGCGCCCGACGCACCGACCACAGGAATGGTTGAATTGAAATTGAGGATAAGGTGAAAAATTCCAGCCCCGACACCACAAATGAAATAGTATCTTACAAATTCACGGGTTCCGAGGGTCCGTTCCACTTCACAGCCAAACATCCAGAGGACAAACATATTAAATAGGAGATGCCAAATACCCCCATGAAGAAACATGTAGGTAAAAACTTGCCAGATATGAAATTTGGGAAAGACCTCATACGGTTTCATCCCAAACCAATTGATCAGCGGAATAAATTGCTGGAACAGAAAAATTCCACAATTAATGATAAGCAAGTATTTGATGGCTTGTGTAAGGCCTCCACCAAACCCTAAGCGATATCTTCTTTCATAATAAGCCATATTGTATTACAACATTGAATGAAAATGACTAAGTTTGATTATTCATCAAAGGATACTGAGATTATAGTTTCTTTTTATCTAACCTGTGTTTGTATTTCTAAATTCCCTATCTCTTGGAATTGAAAGGCCTAAAAAGTAATACCAAGTCAGTAGACAATTTGCGGAATAAAATAACCTACTCGTTAAGATGGCTCTCTCAGTGGTATCGTCAGGTAGGACAGTATTCTAAATTTCCATCTTAAAAACATACTCCAAATTTGCCCTTCTTATTTTATTTATATTAGGGATTAATCCACTAAAAGTCAAGAAAAAAAATGACCAATTAGGAATCCCCGAATTGGCAGGTAATACAAAGGTCCCAACACGTTCTGTCACCGTGTTAGTTAGAAGGCAAAATAATCGACAAAAATAATCACCTTTCCCAGGTGGCTTTTCATCATCCCTGAGGGATTC
>JBHIAW010000103.1:0-10521 GCA_046758765.1 bacterium | reverse complement strand
CTTAATGTCATTGCGAGCGCTTCTCAGCGAAGTAATCTCACTATTAGGCACGGCATGAGGTTGCTTCGGCAAAAACCGCCTCGCAATGACAACTATTTAATAGTTTTCGTTCAATCACTAGCCAATTCTAAATGATATAAATTATCCTTTTTATTCTTGAAAATCAAGTAAAAAGGATTATGTAATCTTAAAACTTTTTGAACACGGTTTTACAGGAAAATCCGTGCCGCTTGCCGCCTTAAGCCGCATGCAAGTGGCACGAAAACAGGGTGAGAACGGACCGACAATACCTGAAAATGATGGGAGGAATTATTGGTTTAACACAATTTGGCTAACCAGGAAAGGTTTATGATTTTGTTTCATGACTTTTCCTTCAGATTGCGGCAGTAACCTGCGCGAGTTAAATAGTGCAGCGCCAAACCTGGGAAATTGCTCATACGGGTCATAATGAGTTACATTCTTTTTTTGCCCCGGTCCGAAAACTGTAACACACTCTTCATTGATCTCAAAAATCGGTTTCATATTGCTGAAGCTCCTCCACAGCGATAAAGGTAAAATATGATTTTTATTATATCGTGACTGCGTGTAGTCGATCTGGTCCAGGACCATAGGATATTTGAGACTTTTTGGATAGAAAAACAGCACCGCATGCCCACCATCGTTGCGATTTGTGAGTAGGGCTATGCGCAGTTGTTTCGCCGGAACGCCCAATAGTCGTAAGGAAACGTATTTACCAATGGCAAAATCATCGCAGTCGCCACAACCTCTGACCAAAGTTTCGATAGGCGATTGCCAGTAGTCGTACCTTTTTGAAGAGCCATCGCGATCTGCACTAATTTCTTGATTGAAAAAATTGTTCACGGCTGCGAGCTGGTTCCAAATTGACCGCTGTTGGTAGCTATTAATCAATCTTTCCCATCTTACCAGGCGCTCTCTGGCCCGCCGGCTGCTTCGCTTAGCAGCCGCGGTTTTTATCTTGTCTGTAATTGTAAGTTGACCGTCACAGAACATATTCTTTCCTTTATAGAGGAGGTCTACTAATGTTTTTCGCGCTGTTTTAAGTGTTACGGGTTGATTGAATAAACTTATGGTAAGCGAAAACCCCGCCGCTCCTAAATTTGTTAAATTCTTCACATGGCCTGCCCAGTCTATGTTATTATTCAAGTCATAAAGAAGAATTATTACAAAGAAATTTTTCAACCATTGGCCCTCAGGACTTTCCAGAAATCTTACTTTGGTTTGCTCTGAGAAATCGTTCCACATAATCCGAAGTTGCTCATACTCACCCTCGGTAATCGCAAAACCATTCTGAACTTCAGCGTTGAGATCCAATTCTCGAAGTAATAGGTTAAATGCCTCAATCTTTTTCTCCGGTGTTTCCGAAAAACTGTTTTGTGGCGCAAGCAAAGAAATCATGATGGCGACAAATATGAATTTGTACATGATTATTTCTCCTTTTTCGTTTCATCTGCTATTCCTGCTGAAGAATAAGTCAAAGGATATGCCAAAGAGAAGGAGCCAATATTCACACGATCTAAGGTATAGAAAAATAATCATTTATTGTGGAACAAACGAAAGGACTGGAGGGCTTTTCAAAAGGGGTAAGAATTTACAAAAATTTGTAAAAAAATTTATGGTTACTGGTTTTTAGGAAGTTGTGTTTGACAAAAATGGTGAAGATCGGTACGGAAATCATTGGAAGGGATAAACCAAAACGTTCATGACGCTGTTGATTTACAACTCTGTCAGGGTTAGAGTCTTACAAAAATGTCTGTATAGAGTATTCATAAAAATGTATCATATATATATAGTACATTCATTAACCCTGACAGAGTTTTTCAACAACGTCATTCATTTGTCTTGATAACATACAAAGAAGCAGGAATTACGATTCGGTTGGTTTCTCAATCCCCAGCTTATTCATCTTATACCGAATTGTTTGGACAGGGATCTTCAAAGCTCGGGCAGCCCGCGATTGATTCCAGTTATGTTTTATCAACACCTGACGAATGAGCTTTTCTTCATATTCGGCCAGGCTCTCAAACAGAGATTTTGGAACATGCTCATCATCATAAACATATTTTAAGTTTTTCATTTCATTTCGCAAATCTTCAGGTAAAACATCGCGCTTCAAGACCGTCATTCTCTCAGTTGCTAAGGTAACCAATCGCTCCACAAAATTTTCCAGCTCACGTATGTTACCGTCCCATGTTCGCTCCTTCATAAATTCCATTATTTCTTCATGAATGGACTGCGCTTGCTTTCTTTGCAGAGCTGCAAATTTCCGCAAGAAATGATTTGCCAGCAACGGAATGTCTTCCTGCCGATCATTCAACGACGGAATATGAATCGGGTAAACGTGGATACGGTAATACAAATCTTCGCGAAATTTTTTTTCAACCACCAGGTCTTTTATGGCGCTGCCGGAGGCAGAGATGATGCGTACATTGATTTTGTTAACTTTGTTGGTTCCGAGGGGACGGACCTCCCCTTCCTGGAGGACGCGCATGAGTTTGGCTTGCATTTCTAACGGCAGATTGGTGATTTCATCCATAAAAAGTGTGCCCTGATCCGCCTCTTGCAGTAAACCTTTGCGATCCGTGGTTGCGCCGGTGAAAGCGCCCTTAACATAGCCAAACAACTCACTTTCCAGTAAGTGCCCGGGAATGGCACCGCAATCGATAGCAACGAATGGCTTGTCACTGCGAGCGCTGAACTTGTGAATGGCTTTCGCAATCAACTCTTTGCCCGTACCGCTCTGGCCTTGCAGTAAGACTCGCACATCACAGCGTGCCGCCGCTTCAATGGCTTGCAACAATTCGATGAATCGTTGACTTTTACCCAGTAATCCCACCTGTTCATATTTGCACAAAACCGCCTGCTCCGGCAGAGGGGTCTCAAAAAACTCTTGAATCTTCTGTACATTGCGCAGATAAGGCGCAGCAATGATCGCGATTTTGCTCAGAAAGGTGACATCACATTCAGTAAACTCATCTTGCTGTTTTTTATTTAACAGGATCAGCGAACCGATGATAACCCCTTCCACTTGCAGAGGAACCCCCACCACCGATTTGATTACCAAATCATTTAAGATAACGTTGCGGAAACGAGGATCGCTCATAAAATTTGCAGTCAGTAAAGGCTGTTTGTGTTTCATGAGCCAGCCGCTGATCTGCTGCTGCACGGAGCGGTAGTGCGGATGACGGTCCTCGAGGCCTTCCTTAATGATGGTTTTGACGGTTTGTTGGGTGCGCGGATTGAGCATCATGATGAGGGCCATTTCTGCACCTATGAAATCCAATGTCTTATGAGCAACCAGACGCAAGATTTCCTGGAAATTATTTTGCTGACTGAGCATTTCTGCCAGATCGATGAGTTGGTGTAATTTCTGATTATCTAAGGTCTTATCTAATAAGGTCATATTTCAATGTATTTTATGAAAACAGTTGTTTGTTCTGAGAGGCTCTCCCTGTTTTTGAGATCACTTATTTGAAACGTCTGTTAATTGGACCAACCGCGCTTTGGCGTCGAGCAATTCGGGCAAATCTGCATCCGCATTTTTCCACTGGTCGAGGGTTTTGGAGTAATATTCTACGGCTTTCGTGGTGTCACCCATTTGGTCATAGATTCTGGCGAGGTTATACGGAACCCGGGAGCGTTCATAATAGTAGTCGAAAAAGTTGCCACCGATGCCACTTACACGGGATTCTACAAAGTTATAGAAATTTTTATAGCCCTTAACCGCTTCTTCGTAATTTCCCATTAGGGCAAGAATAGCTGCCCGAAGTGTAAGGCAACGGGGCGAAAGATGAGGCGAAGTCTTATAATTATCGAGTTCAGCCAAAGCGGACTCACCATCACCCTGGGCAAAGTGCAACTCGGCGAGCAATAAGTGATAATAATCCAGATAAAAGCGATCATGCTGCTGTTCTTCAACCAACTCTCGTATCCTCGATGCCCTCACTTGTGCTTCCTGGTAGTCCCCTTTCTTCACCATCGCACTGCCGATGAAGTATTCCGTCATTATACGGGTAACGATAGCAGTATTGGTCTTGGTGCCAGTTTTCCTTGCTTCAGAAAAGGCCGCTAGTGCCTCAGAGTATTTTCCCTGCACAGTCAGCACTTTTCCTAACTCGATATAGACTTTTACGGCGGTGTAGGGAACCCAACCCGAACGCAACGAAAGATTTGCCGCCTTCCTGTAGTACTCCGCTGCTTTTTCATAGCGCCCTTCAAACATGTAGGTTTGGCCGATTATCCTGGCTTCCAGAGCAGGGTACCACCGTGCCTGGCGAACATAATGCCGCGCCCGTTCGCCATCGCCTTGATAGAGATAGATAAAGCCAATACGGTTGTTGAGCGTGTACCATTGGGGGTTTTTTTGCAATCCCTGTTCGCAAATACGCAGAGCTTCGTCGAGCTGGCCGGCGTGAATGTAAATATCGCAGGCGGTGCCATAGGCGCCCATTGCGTCGGGCTGAAGCGCAAGGTGCTTTTTCTTTGCAGAGATGGCCTTCTCATGCTCCCGCAACTCCGAATAACAATAGGCCAGATTGCTATAACCCATGGCAAATGTCGGGTCCAATTCTAGTACGCGCTCAATTGCCCTAATGGCCTGCTCGATATTGCCATTGACGTGTGCCATGATGTTGAGGAAGAGGAACGCGTCTCTTGCATTTGGATACTGCTCTACATAATCCACGAAAAGCGACTCGGCTTTCTGATAATTCCGGTCATAGGCTGCCTGCATTGCAACGATAAATCCACGCTCTTTTCTGCTCGCACCTCGTGAGTACTTTTCTGCCGACGCCAAAGACTCTCGAAACGGTGAAAGATCCCACGTGGGATTATTAAGACCGCGCCAACTGCGCGATATAGTTAGATAGAGACGTGCCATGGCAAAAGTCGAATCGATAGCTACTGCTTTCTGATGATTTTGCGCTGCAGTTTCAAAGTCATATCGCCAGTAGGCTTCGAGCCCTTTCTGGTAATATTTGTACGCTTCAAAAGATTGCGTAGACACCTCAGCAATTTGAAATCGCTCAGCTTCACTAATGCCAGTCACCACCTCCATAGTTGTACTGACCTGTTCCGTGAGATCATCCACCATGCTAAAAACATCTTCCACTTTTACACCGTCCGCCTGCGGTGAGCCGATGACACTTCCGGACTGTACATCGATGAGCTGCGAAGTGATGCGCATTTTGCTGCCGAGGTGAATGATGCTGCCCAGCATCATGATTTTAACCCCGGCGCGGTTGGCCACCTCGGTTGCCACACTGCGATCGATGCTCTGGGCCTCTAGTTTATCCATATTCTTGAGAATGTCAAATAGACGCTGGCTGCTCACCACTTCCAGTTCGTCATAACGCGCCAGATTGGTGGTCAGCATATCGACAAGAATCTTATCCAGATCCGGTTCACCGGAACGATTCTCAAAATACATCACAGCAATGGATTTTCCGCGGGCCGCTGCCGGAGGAGGCCGATCTTCAAGAATAAACTGGCTGGCAAACCAGACCAAAATAAAGAGAATTATGGCCGCCGAAAAGGCAGTAATCCAGAACCTCGGACTGAGAGTTTTTATAGATGTTGTTGCTGGTGTTTTTTTTGTAACAGCAGCAGAGAATTCTTTTGACACCGATTTTGATAAATGCCGTAAATCCACTATCACCTCATCCGCATGCTGGTAGCGATCCGAAGGCTGCTTTTCAAGGCATTTGTTCACGATTCGTTCCAGCTCGATTGGCACACCCGTACGTAACCCGGTGATGGGCTCCTGGTCTTCGTGCAAGATGGAATACATCACAGCCGGTTCATATTCGCTTCTGAACGGCTGCTGTCCGGTGAGCATCTCGTACAAAACCACTCCCAAAGCCCAGATGTCTGTCCGCTTGTCCACCTCCACACCCTGCGCTTGCTCTGGAGACATATAAGCAACTGTGCCGAGTGTGGTACCTTCTTTAGTGAGCTGCGTACGACCAGCCAGCTTGGCGAGACCAAAATCGACAATTTTCACCTGACCATCTTGGGTAATGAGAATGTTAGCCGGTTTGATGTCGCGGTGAGTGATTTCCTTTGAATGGGCTGTCGCTAAACCCTCGGTAATTTGAATCGCAACGTCGAGGGCTTCGTCAATGGGAAGGGGACCACGCTCGATTTTATCTTTCAGCGTCTCACCCTCGTAGCAGGCCATGGCGATAAACATCTGGCCGTCTTCCGTTTCACCGATTTCGTAAATGGTGCAGATGTTAGGATGGTCCAGCGACGAGGCGGCCTTGGCTTCGTGGATGAAACGCTCTTTTTCATCTTCCGCCTGGCTGAGGTGCAACGGCAAAAACTTGAGGGCGACCAAGCGGTCGAGTTTGGTGTCCTCGGCTTTGTAGACCACGCCCATGCCGCCTTCGCCGAGTTTTTCGAGGATTTTGTAGTGAGAGATTGTTTTGCCTATCATTTTATTTGATCTCTTTCTTAAAAACACAACTTAAAATGTCCGATCTCACGGAGTAAAAATCCCACTAAATTATTATTGAACTAATATGCTGAGATAAAAAATCAGATAAATTACAGACCATTACATTCTTGCTAACAGGATATGTATCTGATTTCGGAACAATAATGAAATTAGCGTCAGTTCGTAAATCTTCAATTGAAATTTGGAAACCTTTAGATAATTTTGGCGCTGCGGTATATTTTATTTCAATACATGCCAGAGGCTTGTTCCCACGTACCAGCACTAAATCACTTTCAGTTCCATTATGAGTCCGATAATAATAAAGATCAAATTCTCCAGGCAATATCTGTTTAACCTGTTCGATGACATATCCTTCCCACGAATTTCCAATTAAGACATTGCCTTGCAAACCTTCAAAACTCACTATCCCGGCAAGATAATGTAAAATGCCACTATCTCGAATATATATTTTGGGTGACTTAACCAATCTCTTTTTCAGATTCAGATAAAACGGCTGCAACCGATTAATAATGAATGCGGCTTCCAAGAATTCAAGATAACGATTGACCGTCGGTATTGTTATGCCGAGTGACTTGGCAAAATTGCTAGCGTTCCATATTCCTCCGTGAAAATGAGCCAGCATAGTCCAAAGTCTTCGCATCAAAGTTGGAGCGACTGACAGTCCAAGTAGTGGTAAATCTCTTTCCAGGTATGTCTGGATAAAATTTCTCATCCAGTTTCGATAAAATCCGTCATCAAGAGATAGAAATGCTTCTGGGAATCCTCCTCTGAACCAATGCAGACTGATATCAGAATTATCAGAAATTTCAGCCAGGTTAAATGGAGTTAATTCTTTATAGACTATTCTGCCAGCTAACGTTTCCGAACTTTGTTTGAGCAAGTCAGGGGAAGCAGACCCCAGGATGACATATCGACCTGGCACCCTGTTTTTGTCAATTAATCCCCGAAGAACTGGAAATATATGGGGAATTTGCTGTATCTCATCCAATATAATACACTTATCGAGATGTTGTTCTAAATACAATTGTGGCTCGTACAATTTGCTTTGATCTTCGGGAAGTTCAAGGTCTAAATAAATACAGTCTTTGTCAACACGGTTTATCAAATGTTTAGCGAGTGTGGTTTTTCCAACCTGGCGTGGACCGATAATACCTACAACGGGAAACTGATTAATGAGTTCAATCAGTTCAGTTGTGACCTTTCTTTGAATGTACATGACATCGAACCTTCCACGAAAATATTAAATTTAGATTTAATTTTTCATGGTAAAATATAATGGAAATTTTTCTCAAAAGCAAGCATTTCATTGAATTCTTCCAAAAAGCTTGTTTGCTTTGATTTCATCGTTAACAACAAAGTCTTTGAGGTTCTTATCTCACGCGGCAGAGACTATTCCCTTTCCTCCCTCGCCTTGTTTGCATAGGCGTCAAATTAACCAATGGGATATAGGATGGCTTAAAAATTCTTCGATAGGAACCCCTTCTGCGCCAACAAGGAGAAGGCGGGCCGTGGAAAATCGTTGAACAAAGGCTGCCAAGCCTGAGTGTTTCCTCTTAAATAATCCACTTTTCACCTCAACAGCAAGGAGCTTGTCAGCCTGTTTCAGTACAAAGTCAACCTCTTTGTTATGGTCACGCCAGTAATACACTTCGATTCCTGTGCCCAGAGAGGTGCTAATTACATGGCCACCGACAACACTCTCGACCAACCTTCCCCAACGTATGGCATCCTTCCGCCAATCAGAAAACCTTAATCCGGAGAGCGCAGTCATCAGCGCGGCATTTAGCACCAGCCACTTAGGACTGGAAGCCCGGCGTCGTACAGCTTTTCCATGCCACTTAGGTAATCCCCAAATTAAGCGGGCCCCTTCCAACAGGCGCTGATAATGTGCTAATGTGGTCGTATTTCCCGCATCGTGAAGCTGTCCCATCAATTTTTGATAAGAAATGATCTGCCCAGAATATTCGCAGGTTAACATAAACAGTTGACGTAACAAAGCCGGTTTCTCAACCCGATTGAGAAGCAGAATATCTTTGCTGACTGTGGTTTCAATTAAGGAATCCCGAATATATTGTGACCAGCGTGCTTCATCCTCAATGAGCGGCGCAGCTCCGGGATAGCCGCCAAAATAAAGATAGGTGTCAAGATCCCAGCCAAAACTGGCTTCACATTCCCTAAAGGTCCAATGCGTGGCATGGAGCAATTCAAATCTCCCAGCCAGACTTTCACTAAGACCAGCTTGGACCAAAAGAGCTGATGAGCCGAGGATGACCACTCGGATATCTCTTCTCCGAAGACTGTCTTCATCCCAAAATCGTTTGACAATTTCCGACCAGCGACTGACTTTCTGAACTTCATCCAGCACCAGCACTACAGTTTGACCCCCTTTCGAGCGTAATCGAGCCATCTCCCACTGCTGCTCAATCCAAATGGGCTGAGGGGGTGCAGGCAGATCCGCAGTGGCATAGTGATAAAGACCCGACCACTGCTGTAAAACCTGATGTACAGCCGTGGTTTTTCCCACTTGACGCGGACCCGTAACCACCTGAATGAAGCGACGGGGTTCAGCAATTCTCTGCATTAATTGGTGAACAAGATTTCTTTTGAATTCGGGATAAGACATACGCCAATTACTCAAAGCCTTGAGTAAAATTACTCAAAGTTTGGTAGAAATGCAAGAGTATTTTTCGTCATCGCGGTGATGAACGAACTGCTCTCTGCAAATCATACTGTGACCCATGCCGCCTTCGCGGACCTTTTCGAGGATTTTGTAGTGGGAGATAGTTTGGCCGATCATCTTTAATTTCTGCTATTGCGTTTCGTTTCCGGGAAATCCATGCGCTTTAGCAGATTTTGGAAACGCGGTTCAGAGCGCAAAGGATCCCACATCGGCCACACTTTGAGCAAATTCATGTCGAAATCACGGACATCATAAGCCTTTTCAAGCAAGTCGAGCGCTTTCTCTTTTTGTCCCAAACAGGTGTAAATCGCTGCTGTGTGAGACGGCGAGACATATCCTTGTGTATTCAAATCCTGCCACTCTTTGAGGATTTTCAACGCTTCGGTTCTTTGGCCCAACGAGGCATAGATGCGACCGAGACTTAACCTCACCATCTCGTTTCTTCCACCAGCCAGGGCATTTGCTTTCCGGTATGATTCGAGCGCTTCTTCATATATTCCTTTTGCTTCATAAGCCCATCCAAGCCGGAAGTAAGCAAACATGAAGTTAGGATCCATATCAATGGTCTTTTTGGCTTGTGCAATCGCTTCATCATAACGACGCGCCATGATCAGAACCGCTGCCAGATTCTGGCTGACCGACAGCGAAACGGGATCAAGGATCTCAGCTCTCCTGGCTTCTTTAATGGCTTCATCAAATCTTCCGATCCATGATAGAAACCAGCCATATCTGCGGTGTCCCACTGCTAAACCTGGATTTAGCTCAAGGCCGCGCTTGTATGCCTTCTCGGCACCCTGCCAATCCCAATCGTAAACAGCTAATACCCATGCCAGGCGAATATGGGCCTCTGCGAGCGTTTCATCGATCGCAAGTGCCTTCATCGCCGCGGCCTTAGCCTTGGGAAAAGCCTCTTTCGGCTCCGCTCGCACATAAAAAGGAAGATTACTGTAGCAAGCTGCCAAAAGGGCATGGGCAGGTGCGTAACTTGAATCTTTTGCGATGGCCTTTTGCGCATATTCGATGGCTTTGGTCATTCCCTCTCCTGTCATCTTAAAAAAGTGAAAGCGCCCTTTTAGATAAGCCTCGTACATTTCCGGGTCTACTTCATATGAACCGGACAGTTGCTTTTCTTCTTCGCTCGTAACCGCAATTCTAACCTCTTTGGCTATCGACCGTGCTACTTCGGTTTGTAAAGTCAGTATGTCACGCAAGTTGCTGTCGTAGTTTTTTGCCCACAGGTGCTGTTCGGGCACCGCCTTAATCAACTGCGCCGTAATCCGAACGCGGTCACCTATTCGTAAAACCGTCCCTTCAACCACTGCATCCACATTCAACTCGCTGGCTATTTCCGGCATCTTCCTATGTA
>JBHIAW010000102.1:0-10532 GCA_046758765.1 bacterium | reverse complement strand
CTGGCATATTAGAAGGCAAAACTATTTAGGGCAAAACAATTGATCCCAAAAAACGGGGTGGAAGAAATGCCTATTAAGCCTAGTGTTCAGACCAAACCAATTTCCTATGCCGATTTTCACTCACTTGATTATGAAGTGATGGAGATCGTTTTCTCGATTCATCGAGACTTAGGAAGATTTTGGAACGAGAAGGTCTACCAAAACGAGCTTGCTCATCGTTAATGAAGCTTTTCATAATGGTTTTGTCCAAAATCGTTTTGCTTTTTTGGACGACATCTGAATAGTTACAGTCAAATTTAATACTAAATGGACGAATTAATGTCCCAAATTGAAGTCGTGAATCTACGCCTGGAATCAAAAAATGACAAAATGATTAAAGACAAAATAATTATTAATGATTTTGCCGTCAATTATTAATTTATTTGCATTTCGACTAAGGATTTTATTGTTTAAGTACTAACCACAAGGACACAGAGTTTTTCTTCTGGTTGCGGCTCTGCGGCGCTGGTTCCTATTTTGTTTATCTTTTATTTGTGACATTGATTTTCACATTAATTTTTTGTATCTTAAGACATGTCGAAAAAAGTAACCTTAATCCCAGGGGACAGCATTGGACCAGAAGTTACCAGTGCTGCGCTTAACTTGTTAGAAGCGGCAGGGGCAGATATTGAGTGGGAGCGGGTAGAGGCCGGCATTGAGGTGGTCTCGAAATACGGCAAGCCCTTACCGGATCAAGTCATTGAATCCATCAGAAGAAACAAAGTCGCGTTTAAGGGTCCACTGACCACCATAGTTGCAAAGGGGTTCGCCAGCGTCAATGTGGAACTCAGGAAGAAACTGGGACTATATGCCAATCTTCGTCCTGTTCGGAATGTGCCTGGCATTCAGACCCGATTTCAGGATGTAAATTTAGTGGTCATTCGAGAGAATACCGAGGATTTATATTCTGGAATCGAGCATATGGTCGCGCCAGGGGTCACCGAAAGTCTAAAAGTCATTACTAAGGAGGCCTCTACCAAAATAGCTACCTTTGCTTTTGAATACGCCCGCAAACGAGGCCGCAAAAAAGTAACCGCCGTTCACAAAGCTAACATCATGAAGCTCAGCGACGGACTCTTTTTAGATTGTGCCCAAAAGGTTGCGGAACAGTATTCGGATATTGAATATGAAGAAATTATTGTAGACAATCTTGCCATGCAGTTGGTCATGAATCCAAACCAGTTCGATATTTTGCTATTAACCAATTTGTACGGTGATATTGTATCTGATTTGTGTGCAGGTTTAGTGGGCGGCTTGGGCATGGTACCAGGGGCCAACATTGGCGATCAATATGCGGTTTTTGAAGCAGTGCACGGCAGTGCCCCGGACATTGCGGGCAAAGGAATAGCCAACCCCATTGCAGTGATTTTTAGCAGTCTGCTCATGCTGCGACACTTAGGCATGGCGCCGGTGGCAGACCGAATCCGAGAGGCGACTCACCAAGTCACTCGAAAAGGGGAAGTCCTCACTCGTGATTTGGGTGGTCATGCAACTACAAAGGAGATGACCCAAGCTATTATTTCTGAGTTGAAGTGATAGATTTTTGAGAGATATGCTCTTATTGATTTACTCCCGACTCATTAAGGTTCTTAGTTTGCTAAATTAGAAATTAGAAACCCGAAACTCGAAACAAATTCGAATGACAAAAATACAAAATGCCAAAACAATATGATTTGAGGATCGTACACAATTGGAAAACGAACGAGCGGAGTTGGTTCAAGACGGAACTGATGAACATATTTGGCTCTAGACTGCGAAAAAGTGAATAGTTTTGTATATTTAATATTTGAATTTGTTTCGAATTTCGATATTAGATATTCGAATTTATTTTTCAAACTACATTTCTGAATTTTTTGGATATGAAACAGTTCTGCTAAATATGATACTCGACAAATTATCTAGACCGGTGAGGAATCTCAGGATTTCGGTAACCGACCGCTGCAACTTTCGTTGTCTATACTGCATGCCTGCCGATGTAGTTGGTCGCGAATACGTATTTCTCGCACGAGAGCAAATCTTATCATTTGAGGAGATTGTGCGCCTGGTCAAAATATTCGTGCAGTTGGGAGTAACAAAGGTCAGATTGACCGGTGGAGAACCTCTTTTACGCAAAGACCTCGAGGTATTAGTCGAAATGCTGTCCGAGATTCGTGACATAAAAGATTTGGCCTTAACAACCAACGGCTATTTGTTGCAGCAAAAAGCCCGTTCTCTGAAAGAGGCTGGTCTCAAGAGACTTACAGTAAGTTTGGATACTTTAGATCCAGAAGTGTTTAGAAAACTTGCTGGACGAAAAGCGGAACTTGAGCAAGTCTTAGATGGGATTAGCACAGCAGCGGAAGTGGGTTTTGCTCCTGTCAAGATCAATGCCGTGATTCAGAAGGGCGTTAACGAACAGGAGGTCCTCAATTTAGCAAAGTATGCCAAGATGCACGGTTACATAATTCGCTTCATAGAGTATATGGACGTTGGCAATCTGAATGATTGGAGAATGGACCAGGTCGTCTCTGCCAAAGAAATAGTTGGAACCATAGCTGCCGAAATGCCTCTTGAACCTATTGCTAAGCAATACAAGAGTGAGGTCGCGAATCGATATCGATATTTAGATGGAGAGGGAGAGATTGGTGTCATTGCTTCTGTGACCCAACCATTTTGCGGGGATTGCACGCGAGCCAGACTTTCAGCAGACGGAAAAATATATACCTGTTTATTCGCAAGCCAAGGTCATGATATAAAAAAACTGCTTAGGGATGGAGCCTCAGATAGAAAATTACAACAGGTTTTGTCGTCCATTTGGGCAAGTAGAACAGATAGATACTCCGAAGAACGAACTTCCAATACCACAATTCAATCTCACAAAAAAGTAGAGATGTATGAGATTGGTGGATAAATACTAAATATGCGATCAAAAATAACAGTATTCGGCAAAGGAAATATTGGACAACTTGGGATCAGAAAGAGCTTGATTTTGGAACAAGAAAAATGTATACTATTGAGTGTACGACTCGTTAGCGATAAATTAGGGAGGTTTTAATGATTACCATCACCGAAAATGCTCGTAAAAAGTTTCTTTCAATATTAGAAGAAGAGAATCGACAGGGTCACGGAATTCGAGTGACGGCCCAGCGTGGAATGTCGCCTTTTTCAGTTGAATACGGGCTTTCCTTTGTAGAACCGGGACAGGAACATCCGGCTGATAAAGTAACAGAGTGTGAAGGTCTTAGGGTTTATGTAGACCCACAAAGTGCACCACTGGTGGAAGGTGCGACTGTGGATTTTGTTCATGGTCTTAACGACAGCGGGTTTAAAATTACCAACCCAAGAACCGCGGCACCTCCGAGGCCTTCCGGTCCGGTGGCAGAGAAAGTACAAAAGATAATAGACTCTCAGATTAACCCGAATATAGCCATGCACGGTGGGCATGTTTCCCTCATCGATGTGAAAGACCATGTAGCCTATCTTCAATTTGGCGGTGGCTGCCAAGGTTGTGGCATGGTGGATGTCACCTTAAAACAAGGCGTAGAGGTGATGATAAAGGAAGCGGTGCCCGAGATCAAGGAAGTGATGGATATTACCGATCATGCAGGGGGTAGGAACCCATATTATCAGTCTGCGAAGTAATTTTTGTTGGGTTGTATATCGGCTTTAGCTTTGTGCATAAAGTCAACGGCTCAGCAGCGTGTGAGTCCACCACAGTCGCGAGATATCTCACCTGCATCTTCACGATTACAGGAAAAATTTCCTAGTATTTCCAACCGTAATTCTAAGATGGTGATGTATCTTAATATCACACCAAGTTCAAACGAACAAACCAATAAACGTTGCTATTAACGCAATTAAGAAAAGTAGACTTCCAGCGGCTGCTGCTGGCACAATCCTAAAACGTTCACCGATGGCTGCCACAATCATAGCAACAAAAAAGCCGATAGTCAGACCTGTCTGGAACTGAGAAGAATAGCCAATGATTTCGGATTTGATAGCTAAACCGACCAGAAAGGTAATACATGCAAAAACGTTTGCATGTGCGTGGGCAGGAACTTGGATCCTATAACCATCAAAAGTTGACCAGAATTGCCCAAGATCACCTTTTTGAGAGGTGCTTTTCATTTTCTCCAGCCACTCTGGGTGTTCTTTGCCTGCTTTCAATCCCAATGCCGACCAGATAATTAACCAGATAAGAGAACCGCCAATTAGAATTTCACCTGCCATTTGATTTCTCCTTTCGCAATTTTACCTATTGTCAAGAGACTTTTTATTTAAAATGTTGAATTGTTACAAATAAGTCAAGCAAAAAATACTTCGCAGGGTAAAACCTCAGTTACGGTGAGGTAACCAGCCGTACTCGTTCACAGACTGTGTGAAAAGTCACACTCTGTGGTGCTTGTCATCAGGAGGAATCTTTTTCATTCGACGTAAGGTCCTGTTTATTAAAAAGATTCTTCCAGAATGACATCAAGGGGTTGCTGAGCTAAGGAACGTCTCGATTGTACTTTTCACACCCTCTGTTAACTTGGGAACGAGATTTTCCTGACGAAGACTGAGGTTTTACAAAATCAAAGAACTTATGACGCCAGTGCGAGAACAAGATAATTTCGACCTTGGGAATTAACAATTCCGCCATTGTTCATAAGCTTGCTCAAACCGCTTAACAACCTCGTCGGTTTCAAGGATCAAAGAGAAATCTTCTAACCAAAGACGAATATAAGCCACATCAAGATTATCGCCGTGTCTGTTTAGCACCCCTCTGATATCAGCAATATCTTGAGGTCTTCCGGCTACGGCCTTGTGAATAATAAGGTCTTCAGCGGAGCAAATGCGTATGGTCACACCTTGGCTGGGTTCAAAAACTACCGAACGCTCAAGCAGGAACTCTTCATAGCCAGGCAGGGCAAATGAAAAATCCACCTCACAACCATTGCTTGCGGTGACCGGTAAGACCCTGGTGCTCTGGACGAATTGGTGTACTTTGTGTACGCGCGGGATAAATCTTTGGGTCAATAATGATGTAATTCGTTCTGTTTCTTCAGGGGAAACCAATAATGTTAGAGCTACGTCTTTGGCCAGACGACGATCACCCCACCGCTGAATGGCAATCCCCCCGATAACAACGTAGGGAATCTCTTGAGCGGTCAGAAATTCCTGCACCTCTTTGACAGCTTCATAAGGCAGAATCATGAGAGGATACGAATAAATTTACTATGAGTAACAGTGAATAACCATATATATATCCATTAATGAATAATTGCAGAATCTTAATAATAAAATTAATCAATTCGGGATGGAACCTCTATACGCCCCCGGCGGGGACGGGTAGGATTTTCACGGTTTTGTGTTCGTATTAAAGAACGACCTGGCTCAAGACAATTTCGGCTCACGCCTTAACAATTCTATGGCGGCAGGATAACTGCCAATTTTTGTTTCTAATATTAGACGCGATGAAATGCAACAAGAAAGGAAAATGGAAAAATTTATGAGGTGAATGCCAAGATAGGATAGTCTGAACCTTAGAATCTCAATGCGTCTTTGTGTTGCTTTTTGCCCCTATAAAATTCGAGCTTCATTCAGAATCCTGCCATTCTTTATAAGGCTGCTCAAATCGATTAACCACCTCGTCTGTTTCAAGAATCAAGGAGAACTCTCTTAACCAGCCACGAATGTAGTTTACATCAAGTTTGGAGCCTTGACGGTTGATAACACCTGCAATATCCTCCAAATCACGGGGTCTGCCAGCCGCGGCTTTGTGGATGATGAGGTCTTCGGCGGAACAGATGTTTACTATCTGTCCTTTTTCTAACTCGAGGCTCTGAGCCCGTTTTATCAATTCATCTTCATATCCAGGTAATCCAACGGAAATATCAACATTACATCCGTTACTCGCATATAAAAGTAATACTCTATGCTTTTTTGCAAATTCTAAAGCATCGGAAATACGAGTCTGAAATTTTGTGGTCAGCAAATTAAGTACACTATCGGTCTCTTCAATGGGAATTACTACGGTTATATCGAGGTCGTGCGTTAAGCGTGGTTGTCCCCAATGTTGTGCTGCAAGCCCTCCAATCATGACGTATGGAATGTGGTGACTGTTGAAGAACTGATGAAATTGCCAAGCAGCTTCAAAGACTCTTAGCATTTTTCTGTAAGGCCCGCAGCGATTTTGTCAAATAAGCGCCGCCGTTCAACTAATTCTTGAATTCTTAAACGATCAAGGTTTCCCATATCGCGATTTTGTTTTTGTGAATGTTCCCCAATTTTCAAGAGTTCTATATAAATCTCTTTTGATTCTTCTGGCGTCATCTTCGGCAACTTTTGGCGCTGTTCCTTGCGCACAAATTCGTTCATCAGCTTGAAACCTGCAAACTGATCACGAATGAGTTGACGTTTTTCTGGATCCTTAATTAGTTTAAATTCTTTATTGCGTTTCATAAATAGGCTTACTATGATTGATCACTATAAATTTCTGTTAACTAATTAGATCAAAAAGTTAGTTCACCACCAATATCCAAAACCTGTGCCTTAATGCCCTTAGCCTTTGCCTTATTTACAAACTCTTCAGGATTCACATCGATGACATCAAACGTTTTGTAATGCATTGGGATGACCAGTTTGGGATTCAAGAATTCTGCGGCCTTCACCGCATCATCGATGCCCATGGTAAAATTGTCGCCAATAGGTAGAAGCGCCAGGTCGAGGGTATTCATCTCACCAATGAGTTTCATGTCGTAAAACAATCCAGTATCTCCCGCGTGATAAACCGTTTTGCCTTCTACGGTAATAAGGGCGCCAGCCGGATTGCCCATGTAAACGAACCCTTTATCTGTCTGATAACCAGAACCGTGATGGGCAATGGTCAGCTTAACTCGGCCAAAGGGGAAATCATGGCCCCCGCCAATGTGCAGCGGATGTACATCCAATCCTTGTTCGCCGCACCAAGTGGCGATCTCATAATTTGAAATAACGGTAGCGCTGTTACGTTTTGCAATATCAACGGCATCGCCAATGTGGTCTCCGTGTCCATGGGTGATTAGAATGAAATTGCACGTTACCTCCTCCGGCTTTACTGCAGCCAAAGGATTTCCGGTTAAGAAGGGATCGATTAAGATTTTGTGTCCCTTGCCTTCCAAAAGGAAAGCCGCGTGACTTAAGTAAGTTAGTTTTGCCATACCTTCCTCCTGATTAATTTTTACACATATCTTAGGGCTTTGATGAGATGCATGAACTCATCTCGAGTGGATTGACTGTCTCGAAATACCCCGAGGAGGGCACTGGTAGTCACCACGGTATTTTGCTTCTCTACACCTCGCATCATCATGCACAAGTGGCGAGCTTCGATAACCACGCCCACTCCTTGAGGGTTCAGGAATTCCATCAAAGTTTCGGCGATCTGGTTGGTAAGTCTTTCTTGCACCTGTAATCTCTTGGCGAAAATGTCAACAATTCTCGGTATCTTGCTTATCCCAATTACTTTGCCATTGGGCATGTAGGCCACGTGGCATTTGCCGTAAAATGGCAGTAAATGATGTTCACACAAACTGTATACTTCAATATCTTTAACAATGACCATCTCATCGTATTTCTCATTAAACACGGCACCATTGATAATCTTCTTCACGTCCTGTTTATAGCCGCTGGTTAGAAATTCCAAAGATTTTTCAACTCGACGTGGAGTTCTAAGCAATCCTTCTCTTTCTGGATTTTCTCCAATTTTTATTAAGATTTCTCTGATCAAATTCTGCATCTCATAGTACCTCCTTCCGTGTTCGTCTCTTATGTTCATCTCCTGCTGGTTTGAATACCTGCAAGAGGTTCTGTCAATTGCTACCTGTTAATAAGGATAACAGTGCCAGCAAAACTAAGATGCCTACTACTGCAACGGTCAAAAGTATAAAATGTTTCTTAGCCGTTTTTTTCTTTGACTCTTCCATCTTTAGCAAGTCTGCCTTGAAATGTATTTCTGCGTTTGAGTTCTTGCTGAATCTCATAGATAATCTTTGAGCCGTTTCTACACCATACGGGTGCTATAAGTAAGTCTTTGGGTGCATCGCCATACAACCGCTCGATAATAATGTGGGGAGAAAGTCTCTCTAAGAATCGACAGACCATATCTACCCATTCTTCAAATGAGAAAAGATGAAATGGCCTCCTTAAGTACTCCCTGGCCATTTCGGTGTAGCGCACGACGTGGAGATTGTGTATCTTTAGGAAATTGAGCGGGAGTTTAGAAATTTCATCGGCGGTGGTCAGCATCTGTTCTGCCATTTCATTTGGAAATCCCAGAATCACGTGACCGCAAGTATAAATTCCACGACTTGCGGTTCTTTTAATAGCCTGGACCGTGCAGGAATAATCATGTCCTCGATTCACCAGCCGCAGGGTCTCATCATGCACCGACTCAATACCATATTCGATGGTAACAAAATATTCTTGGCTGAGTTCTTCGAAGTACGAAAGCTTGGCCTCCTCAATACAATCGGGTCGGGTTCCGACGGAAAGACCAATGACTTCTGGATGGTCTAAGGCTTGCTCATACAAGCGATTCAAATGTTCGAGTGGTGCGTAGGTATTAGAATAGGGCTGAAAATAGACAATAAAGGCTTCTGCCCCTACTCGTTGTTTTGAATACTCAATACCCATTTGGACTTGTTCTTTGATCGGCACTCTGGCACGTGCGGCTCTGGGAGTAAAACTGTCGATATTGCAGTACGTACAGCCGCCTACCGCCACGGTCCCATCCCGATTCGGGCAGGTGAATCCTGCATGCACCGGCACCTTGTGCACTCTGGTGCCAAACTTTTCTTTCAAAAACTGTCCGTAGGAATTGTAGCCAATTTCAGCAAGGTCCATGTGTAAACCAACATTTTTGTCAGTGCTTAATGATTATAATTAAATGATTACACCTTGTATTCAGCAACTTCGTCAAAGAATAAATCCGAATCTCTAATATCGAAATTCGAAACAAATCCTAAATTCAAATATCAAATGGATAAAACTATTCTCTTTTGTTTAAAGATTCAGCCAGAACCTCGGCAAATTCTTTTGCGGAATTGGGACCTGAACTGGTAATGATATTGCCGTCTTGCTCAAGTTTTTTACCAGTATATTTCGCTCCTTGAACCATAAGCTTCTCAAAAATTGAAACATGACCGGTTACTTTTCTACCCTTAAGCAGACCTGCGAGAGCCAAGGTAACGGGTGCATGAGAAATGGCCCCTACAACTTTACCGTTGTTAGCAGCGACTCTTGCTATTTCATGGGCCTTGGCATCATGCCAATATTGGCTGGCCCCGGTGCCACCAATAAAAACCACAGCATCGTACTGATTTGGCTCAACCTCATCGATCAACAGGTCGGGATTCAGCTTCATACCTTGATTCCCTGACGCACCATTTCTTACCGTCGAAGCTGTGGTAATCTTGGCGCCAACGCTTTCCAATTTTTTGCGCGTGGCCGTATATTCTTCGTCTCGAAAATTATGGTGAGCTAAAACCATCAAAACAGATTTAGCTTTTTTCCTGCTCATGCAACCTCCTGCTCAAGATAATCAAACAATAATTTCATCAGTAGCATTATCAATCAAATCTTTATTTCTTGCAAAGGGCTTCTATTTATCACGGAACAATCCGCTTCTCCTTTTGATATCCCGAAACTTGTTCGGAATTGATTCTACTGGCGGCTTGGCCGCGTTAGTCTGTTGAGAGTTACATTTTCGTGTATCTTGCAAAAAATTTTATGCCAACCTATTCGCAGTTTTGCCACGCCGAGTCATTAAGCCATTCAAGTCATTTGCCCTCGGCCTCATTATTGAGAGGTGCGAAATATATTTTCAATTTGCATTTTTCATTTTTCAATTTGCAATTGCGGCTTCGCCGCGTTAGGCACCTGTTACTTCTTAAACTCCATTCCTGCCTTTTCTTCCACAGATCTTATTTTGTCGTCAAAGGTAGGTTCGCCATCTTTCACATCATCGATTTTGATCTGCGTCATCACCCGGTCGTACTCGTGTCTGAGGGCGTCGTGGCATTTCTTCACTACGTCCATCACTTCCTTCCAGTCACCTTTGATGAGCGTGCCCATGGCAGTTACTCGGTACTCTAAGCCACTTTCATGGATGATTTTTACCGCCTTGGCAACGGGCTTGCCTAAATGGGAATTATCGCTAATCGGCATGATACTAAATTGTACCATCATTATCTTATTTCCTCCTTACTGCAATAAGTTTAAGATTTCTGCAAAACTACGAAAATCTGAAATAATCCTCATTGTCATTCTGGAAGAATCTTTTTGCAATTGCAATGGAAATAACAGGTTAGTGCTCAAAACGAAAAAGATTACCACGAAAATAGAATTTCCCAACCGATCCAACACGGTTTGAAACCGTGTTTAAATACACAGTCAGAGACTGTGTAGGATCTGGCTATTTTCATCATTATCGGGTGTCGCGCCCGACATGAAAATTCCTACTGAATGACATGTCTGGTTTTTCTCATTTTGCGGAA
>JBHIAW010000101.1:0-10559 GCA_046758765.1 bacterium | reverse complement strand
TTTTAATAAACAGCACCTTACGTCTAATCAAAAAAGATTCCTCCTGAATGACAAGAACCGCAGAGTCTGACTTTTCACATAGTCTGTTCGTTCAGAACGACAGCCACCTACTTAATTTCAAATGCGGAGAATCTCTAAGCCGATTTAGGCTATTTTACTGAACATTTACCTGTGGCCTTAAGTTATTCCGGATTAAAGCAGGCCATATATGTAGTTGATAACCCTTACAATTTTCCTTTTTTTATCGGTTGTTTCTGGTCGGGGTTTCAAAGTTGTGCAAAAGATGCGCAAAGAGGTGAATATTGTGCACAATTGTCAATTGCTGCGGCTGCAAAAACAAGCCTCTTTAAGCTGCAAACGTATGCTACCATGCTGAAGTAGATGGTGCGAAGTTAGAATCTGACCCGTCACTCATCTGGCCAATTATGTTGGATTTTAGGTTGTTAAACTCCCGCTTCACTCTGTGCAAATAAATCTCAAAGGAGCGCATATTCTGCACAAATTTCATCAACCAACCTTCGCTCCGAAGAAAGATTTCCACAGAGTGAACTCCTAATCCTTTTCTCAATTTTTGCACCTAATATTCAGTTTTTTAACGAAAACTACCGAGCTGAAAATCTTTCTCTTTAAACCAAAATTCTGAATTGGCACTTCCTTTGCTTGCTGCTTACGCAAATCATTCACCTTTTTAACCAGTAGTACGATCAGAGAAGGAGGTAAATTACTATGCGAACAAAGTTAAGACTCTATGTTGGGTTAACTTTTTTACTTGCCCTCTTGAATATTACGCTGAGCAGCCCCAACCTATTCTCCCAAAACAGTTTTATACTATCCAAAAATTCCGATTATTCTACCGATGACCGAATTTTCGATCATGAAGATACTCTGTTTATGAGAGTAGTCGCGCCTGATATTGAGTTCACGGACATCGATGAAAATGAGTTTGAATTAAAAGCTGTTACCGGTGGCCGCGAATTTGAAGGTGCGTTTGACAATTTACTTGATGGGACCTACACCGCGAGCCTTGCTTTACGGATTCTGAATTCTTCAGAAGAACAGTGGCTCTGGAAAGCGGAAATTCGCGATGGCAGTGGCCATGAATTTAGAGCCGAAGTTGAACTTTCCATTTTAGGAGGGGTTCAGAAAGAGGAAGTTAAGATCAACGGAGAGATCCAAGGACTGGGCGATAACTTTTTGGTTGTCAAAGGTGTTACCATTTTAGTTGATGATGCTACCATAATCAAAGATAAGAAAGATGATGTGCCGCTCTCGTTTGGAGACTTGGAATTAGGGCAGAATGTTGAAGTGAAAGCTGTCCGGCAAGAAAATGGAGAATTACTTGCTGTATTGATTGAAGTAAGAAGCCGGAAGAAAGGCGAAATAGTCGTGAAAGGCGTTATCGAAGAAATTGGCTTTGATCCGCATTCCTTAGTTGTTTTAGGTACGACATTTTTTGTCGATGCCAATACGACCATCCTGGACAAGGACAAAAAAGACATCTCTTTATCAGATTTGACAGTCGGCCTGAGAGTGAAAATTCATGCCCGGCGACAGGCAGACGGTACGCTGCTGGCAAGACTTATTAAGGTAGAAAAAGAAAAGGAAAGAGAAGTCGAATTAACAGGATTTATTGAGGAAATTGTAGTAGCAGAGAATAAGCTTACGGTTTCCGGCGTTACTTTTTTTGTAGACAATTCTACACGAATCTTCGACGCCAATAAGAATCCCATTTCTTTAGACCAGTTGTCGGTGGGTCAATTGGTTGAGGTGCGTGCGGTTCAGCAACTGGATGGGACGTTGTTGGCTACTAAAATCGAAGTAGAAGACGAGGTGCCGGCTGAAGATGAAATTGAAGTCACCGGCGAAATCAAGGAGATCGACATCACTAATAATCTGCTCGTTGTTTCGTCCTTTACCTTTTCTGTGGATGAAATGACTGTGATCTTAGACGACCGCAAAAGGGAAATTTCACTTGGAGATTTGCAGGTTGGTGTTGTGGTAGAAGTAGAAGCGAAAGTGCAGCCCGATGGAAGTTTCTTAGCTACTCGAATCAAAATCAAAGACCGATTAAAAGATAAGATTGAGATTACAGGAGTGATCGAGTCGTTGTCTTTGCAAGATTCCACTGTAGTCGTGAATGGTTTAACATTTGAGGTTGATGAGAGTACTCTGATTCTCGGCCAGAAAAAGAACCCCATACCTTTGTCTGACTTACAGCCGGGACTCGTAGTAGAAATCCATGCGGAAATTCTGGCTGACGGTACCTTCTTAGCCACCAAAATTGAAGTCAAGAAAAGAGATGAAAATGAGGTCGAAGTTACCGGTACCATTGAAACGCTTGGAATGGACAATTTAATGGTTTCCGGTGTGACCTTTTTTGTGGACGCAGCAACGCTGGTTTTAGATAGCAATAAGAATCCCATCAATTTTGCCGACTTAGTGCTCGATCAAATTGTCGAAGTCAAAGGGATACGCCGACCGGATGGCACCTTTTTGGCCACAAAAATTGAAGTAAAAGATCGAATTGAGGATGAGGTTGAAGTTAAGGGTACTATTGAAGGTTTAACCGGGGACACAATCACCGTGTTAGGTCTTACCTTCAATGTAACTGAAAACACCGTTGTTTTAGACATTAATAAAAATCCCATATCATTCTCTGCTCTTTCGCAAGACCAGTTTGTAAAAGTTCGAGGAGAACTTTTGCCAGGCGGAACACTTGTGGCCCTACGGATTAAGATCGAAGATATGATGCAACCGGAACTGGAAGTAAAAGGTCCTATTGGTTCTTTGCGTGCCAGCAGTGTTTTTGTGTTAGGAATTGAAATTTTAGTGGACGATAATACTGAGATATTGGATAAGAAGAATAACCGCGTCGCGTTTTCGGATTTAAAGGTGGGCCAAACAGTCGAGATTCGCGCCTCACTGCAACCTGATGGAGGATTCTTGGCGCTACGGATCAAAATAAAGGATGTTGTGGTCATTTCTGGATCCATGAGTAATATTGGCACAAGCAGTTTTTCAATATTTAATTCGGAATTTCTCGTGGATGAAAATACGCTTGTTTTGGGTCTCTATAACCTACACCTATCCTTTGCTGATTTGACCGACGGTCAAATTGTTGATGCTCGCGCTACAAGATTGGCCGATGGTAGTATGCTGGCTTCTAAAATCAAAATCTTGACAACTGGGTCTATCACAGGTGTTGAAGAGTCTGAAGGCGAGTTAGCTGTACCAAAAGAGTATGTATTAGAACAGAATTACCCAAATCCATTTAATCCCACGACCACCATAACATTTAAGCTGCCTAACACAGATCTTGCTCAAACTCAGGTTAGTTTAGTGATTTACAATCTGTTAGGCCAATCCGTTAAGACTCTGGTGAATCAGACGCTTAAGCCGGGGGTCTACAAAGTCCAGTGGGACGGCCGCGATGATTTTGACAAGCCTTCCGCGACTGGGATCTATTTTTACAGACTTAAAGCTGGAGAGTTTTTAGAGACTCGCATGATGACCTTGATGAAATAGTAAGTAGCCACTTGTCAATTTAAAAATATCCCCTCACCCGTAACCGAAAAAAGGTCTTTTCTGGTGCGACTAAAAATTGGGTGAGGGGATAATTTATTATTACCTGCTGCCAGAGGATTTAAGCCGTTCGATGCAATCCGAAATCAAAATTTCCCTCCAGGAGTCCTTACGATATTTTGCGCAAATAAATCACAGAATTGTGCAATTCCTTCTCATGCTCAGTTAATAAATCTTTCCTAAATAGGAATATGCCCTTCAGGCTAATGTTAAGGTTACGAACTTCTATTAAGTTATTATGGCTAAGTTTTGTTTTTTTAATGAATTACCTGTCTATGAATATCAAAATAGTCTCGTGAAAGTAAGGTTCTCAAGATTGGCACTGTCTTTGCATTCTGTTGTAAGTGAATTTGGCATCCATCCGAAATCGCATCGGCGAAAACATCATATCTTTGAAATTAGTACTGATGATAGCCTTAGGGGGAACCCATTGTATGAGAATGCATTTCAGAATCAAATCCAAGAAAATTCAGAGGAAATAGGCGTGCGTTATGGGTTTTGTTTTGTCCTTTTGTTCTTAACATTTTCGATTACTTTAAATCTATTTGGGGCAGAAGAATCTAAAAGTACAGAAGGCTTTAGTGTTAAGATAAGAACAGGCGAAAACTTGCATTCATTTGTTGATGCCGATTCCCTGGCCGGAATTCTCTCAGCTCATCAAGTCAATGAAATATTTCTACTGATGAAGTCGGACGAAGAAGAACCAGATTTGCCTTCGGGACAGCTATTTTATCCCGGTAACACGGCACCCGTGGCAGCAGGATTCCAAGCAGAGGACCGCATCGGCTACTTTATTGCGCGCTGTCATGAGAAAAATATCAGAGTAGTGGCCTGGATTCCAGTGATGAAGGATGCCACGTTCTGGCAAAATAACCCAGAAGCCCGGGCTTACATTGTTGCCCGAGCGGGCCGTCGCGTGGAATTGCAAAACTGGCTCAGCCCCTTTGCACCCTTAGCCATCGCACATGCGAAAGCAATTCTATCGGAAGTGTTGGAGCGCTATCGAGTGGATGGCGTCGTGTTTGATTATATGCGGTTCGATAGTGATTTTGCCAGTGTGGATGATTTTGCTCTGGCAGAATTTGAGAAAAGATATGGCTTTTCTTTAAAAGTTTCGAATTTAAGAAGAGAAGCTAAACGTAGCAGTCGGATATGGAAAAAATGGATTCACTTGCGAGCCATAAAGATCGCAGAAGTGACCCAGACATTGGTAGCGCTTGCTAAACAAATTCGGCCTGATTTGCGCATGGGCATTACTGTGTTGCCTTTTAGCGCAGTCGGCTACAAAAGGAATACGGTTTCAGGTCAGGACTACCAAAGGCTATCGCAAACCGGAATCAATTTCATTTCGCCTCTTGGCTACTGGGACGATTGGTTGAAATCTCCGAACTGGGTCCGGGAAATCTTTCATGCAGCAGAGCGGCGGGTCAAAGGCCGATGTGACGTCCTCATGGCCATCGATGGAGATATGTCTTATCGTAACATGAAAGCCACCTGGGTCATGCTGCCTAAAGATCACCAACCCGTGCTGTTTTATTTCGGTAAATGGACCCGAGAGCGTTTGGCAATGTTGCATGCGGTTCAACACGGCTTGGGTAAGAAGACCAAACAATTAGTAACGGTTCGCATTGATACCGAGCCGGATTCTCGCGGCAACTGGCAAGTATCTGATGAAGACTTCCACCGGTTAATCCGTTTATTTGAAAAATATAATGTCAAAGCTACTTGGGTGACCGTTGGAAAGTTTGCTGAAATTAAGGGCGACGTTTTACGCCTGATTCGTAACCAGGGCCATGAAATTGCATTACATGGGTGGGAGCACGAACGATTTGAAGAATTAGCCGTCAAAGAAGAGAAATTCAAGAGAATTTCTTGGGGTATCAACGCTATGTCCGAATTGGGCGTCCCCATCTATGGATTCTGCGCACCTCAGAATGCGGTTGACCAGCAAACTCAAGATATCTTAATATCGCTCGGTTTCACTTACGACGGTTCTCTTGCCTTAGACCCTTTGCAAGGCCAATGGCCATCAATTCGTAATTACACCAATTCCGAAGGCACTATTCCCGTGATCCCATTTATCTTTCCAAATGATTACGATGGCCTGATGGTCCAAGGACTCACACCAAGACAGCTCTTTCATGCTTGGCGCGACCGACTTGAATACAATTATCAGGCTGGCCGAGCACCTTTTGTCTTGGATGTACATCAATGGTTAATTGGGCAAGAAAAATATCTTAGCGCTTTGGAAGATTTCATTGATTATGCAAAAGGTTTGAAAGAGGTAGAATTTGTAACCTTACGCGAAGTCGCTCACCGCTATCTCAAACAAAGCACTGCGCCCGTTTCACCCATAGAAAATGGGGCCTCCCGCTATTTTGGCAAAGCCTCCTTTTTGACTGTATGGAAAGCTTTTGTGAACTTTACAGCTTATTTCCCCGCAATTCTTGCTCTTCAGTATGTGGTTTTCTCGATTTTCTTTCGATTTATCATGGAGAATAAGAACCAAGTGGACCCGAATTTTCAGCCAAACGTTTCCGTTTTTGTGCCTGCTCATAATGAGGCCCAACACATTAAGAACACGCTTAGAGCTATTATGAATTCAGACTACCAGAATTTGGACATTACCGTAATCGATGATGGCTCAACCGACGGTACCGCTGCAATGGCCCGTCAACTCGATGGCATTCGGGTGATTCAACTCAAAAAAAATCGCGGCAAAGCCCACGGCTTAAATCAGGCCTTGAAAGACACAAAGTCAGATATTGTGGTTTGCATAGACGCTGATACCATCGTGGAAAGTCATACCATAAAGTATCTAATTCAAAGGTTCTCAGACCCTAACATTGCAGGTGTGACTGGCAATCCGCAGATTCGCAGTAAGAAGGGATTTCTGAGAAAATTGCAAACGATGGAATATGCCAGCATTATCAGTGTTATTAAACGCGCCGAAGCGCTGCTTGGTGGTTTATACACGGTCTCTGGGGCCATTTGCGCTTTTAGGCGTAGCGTTCTGGAACAAACAGGCGGATGGAATGTCACAACCCAGACCGAAGATATTGATTTAAGCTGGCGACTCCAAAAGATGGGCTATTGCATAACCTACGAGCCTCGGTCTGTTTGCTGGATCTCCGTACCCGGCACCTTTCGTGGCTTGTTTCGTCAACGCGTGCGTTGGTGTCGAGGCAGTGGCGAAGCCTATCGTAATCACTTGGGCATCTTATTGTCAACCAATTCCGCAACCGTACCCATTATTATCAATGGTATTGTTTCAACCATGTGGACGGTCTCGATTTTAGTTGTTATTCCCCTATTGGCTGTTAATCTTCTGCCAGGTAGCGGAGAGAGCATTCAGACCTTGATCGCGAGCGGTATACTTTTGCACATACAAAGCGCGGTTGGGCTTTCGCTCGATCGCCGATATAACTCCAGCTTATTAAAATATTTACTCTTTACGCCCTGTTTTATTCTATATTTTTGGCTGTTGGTGCTGCCATCTTTTATTTATGGATTCTTTAAGGGATTGATGGGTGAAAGAACTGGAACGTGGATCATTGAACGGTCATGAGAATGATGTAATCAACGGTTAATCTTACAAAACAACTATTGGGAGGAAGCAATCATGAACAAGCGCAGTATAATCTCATTAATGGCTATTAGTCTTTTTGGCTCAGGTTTTATCTCTATCAATTACGGTTTTAGCAAAATCATTTCATTTGACAACACATCCTTATTAGAAGCCTTAACGTTCATAATGTCAGGACTGATGTTGATCGTTTTGAGTGCTAAAGTACCAAGTTTGATCGGGCGCGCTGCAATTGTGACAAAACTCAGCTTAGGCAAAGGCAAGTGGAGTATCGCTGCTTTGCTTTTATTGCTCATGCTTCAAAAGTCTGTCTATGCCCAAGAGAGCCAATCGAGCATTCAACTTAAGAATATTGAAGTTGGAAGCAGCCAAATTTCAGATTCAGATGCAGAAAATTTTCGCAACTACTTTGTGTTATTTAAGTTTCGGTTAGCCAAAATTGAAGAGATAAAACTGTGGATACATCAATATGAGAAACGTGACTTATTTGGAAGTAATTCGTTGCAAAATTTTCAGTTAGAAGCCGCCCCCCTTTCTTGGTTAAGTGTGCAAGCAGGCTATGCTCAGATGCCGGTTGGCTCATTTCGTATTGGCAAAAGCTTTGGCCCACTTTATTTGGCCGTGGGGGCCGGGCGTGATGCCGTAATATCTCGCAGCAACGCCATTGCCGGCCGCCTTGATTATAAATCGGGCTACGCCGACTTCTCTGTCAATTTTTCAAAGAGGCTGAGTCTTGGCTTAACGGCTGAGAGGGGCCGGTTTCGAGATGATAATAACCTACGTGCCTTGACACCGCATCTTGCAATCTCTAAACAATTTGGTAAGTTTCGAATCAAATCCATGATAGGGTATAGCGAAAGAAAGCTCGATCACTTTAGCCTCTACTATTGGAGTCCTGAGAAATATCGAGAAATTTTTGTGGCGCCTGACTTTCAATTGGAGCTGGAGTCCTTTTGGATTATCTTGAATATTTCGGTTGATCGGATCCTTGAGGAACGATTTAACGGTAGTGCTATTCCTCTGCGCAGTTGGGGATTTAACGGAGAGTTGAGTATAGGGTTTGGACTTGGACCAGGTAGTATTTATTTGACAGGCCGTTATTGGAACAGTGGGGTGCAAAAGTTTAATTCTGCCTACTCAGGACAGATTCTTCAAGCGAGTTATGAGCTGAGTATTAGTGAATAACAATTTAAAACATGGAGTGAAATCATGAAGTCATTCATAAGAATTACTTTAATTTTAGGATTGATGCTATTTATTATTCATTTTGGCTGTAGCGATAATCCTAGTTCTTCGACTCCTACAGCGGGTACGGTTAAGATCAGTATCAAACGCGCGAGTAGCGCAACCCCCATGTCGTCAAAAAAAGTCGTACGTAACACTACTACATCTGTAACCATCACTAGTGCCCACGTGGTGATTAAGGAAATTGAATTTGAAAGTGTTATGGGAGACACGTTGGATTTTGAGTTCGAACAACCTTTTATCCAGGATTTGATGGTGGGTTCAAATCTTCATGAGATTGAAACCATTGAGGTACCATTTGGAAGTTACAAAAAGAGTGAGATCAAAATCGACGATTTGAATCCCAATGATGGTGCCGTTTATACGCAGAACCCCGATCTTCAGAATCGCAGCATATTAGTACGAGGATTTTTGAATAATGATCAGAATGAGACTTTTGTCTTTACAAGTGATCTGGACAAAGATCAGGAAAGAGAGTTTGAACCGCCTCTCGTTTTAGATGCAAACTCGCCTTCCACGAATATTGTCTTAACCCTCAATATGGATACGTGGTTTGTGGATCACAATGGTGACCCTTTAGATCCGCGTGACCCAAGCAACAAAAGCATCATCGAAAATAATATTAAAGATTCCATTGTAGTTTTCGAGGATAAAGATGATGATGGGGAAAGGGATGATTAGGTAACCGCCGAAGATTATCAACTCAGGTTTTCTAATTTGTGTTTGTAGCCTTGTGCTATGTTAGGAATTTTTCAGGTCAAGAAAATCCCAATTTTGCCTTGTAATTGCGGCTGACGGGGAGTTCGGTTTTGTTTTGGGGGTTTTCAAACCATCGAGTAAGTTTTGCAATTGAATTTGAAAGTTACTTTTTTCATTTTGGGTTAGCCGATTCAGTTTGTCTAAAGCCATCTTCAATCTTGAGGGATCGACGGGCTTCAATAAATAATCGATGGAATTGGTTTCGAACGCTTTGAGAGCATACTGGTCGTAAGCCGTGGAAAAAATAATGAATGGTGTTTGCGCGATTCTTTCCAACACTTCAAAACCAGTGAGTTCTGGCATTTGGATATCCAAAACAATCAGGTCTGGCTTTAAAGTATTTATTTTTTCCACCGCCTCAAAACCATTACTCGCCAGGCATTTAATCTGAATGTTCCCACCTGTTTTAGTTGTTGCGATTCCATGCTTCACGCTATTTTCAACCAGCGGCTGAAGGAGCATACCTGGAATCGAAAAATCAGCCAACTTTTTGTCTAACTCAATACTATAAGATAACCGATCGCCAAGACGAACTTTTTCGATCTCTAAATAATCTTTAATAAACTCAACCTCTTCGTTTAATTTCATGTATTCATAATTACTGGCGTCCAGAGTATAACGAAAAAGGTGCGATAACTTTTGTACCATTTCTTCTGCTCTTGCCGGATTAACAGGAATTAGACTTGCGGATAGAATTTAGAGTATTAAAGAGAAAATGAGGATTAATTTTTGCACGCAAGGCTTCCAGCTCCGCTTTCGTTTTTAGACGCAATAGGCGTTGTTCGTTTATTTCTTTTTCTGCCAACTTGGCCGCCGTCTCTTGGAATTTACTTCGTAGTGTAAAATAACTGTAAATAATTGAGGCGGCCAATACACTGCGCAAGAATGAAATGATGTGCTATACTTTTGAACCAAATCTTTGGCTCAGGTGAGAAGGAGAAAATAGACAAAAATATGGCTATTAAAGTGTTTGCAATTAAAAGGACTTTATAGTTTTTCCATTGTAATCCCCATAAAAGACTCTCTTTAAATTTTTCCAATTTCGTTTGCATTCGCTATTATTCCATCAAATTTCTTATCCACCACTAAAAATAATGTACTCATTCAAGTAGAAATAATCAAGCCTCTAAAAAGATGATAAACGATGTAGGTAAAAAAGCTGATTAGTTTCTGTTACAAAATGATGATAAGGTTTTTTTGAACTGTCATTGCCGCCTATTTTAAGCGGGAATCTCCTGCTTACAACTAATAGATTCCCGATAGAATCACTCGGGAATGACATTTTGCAACAGAAACTAATTAGAAGGTGGACATTCATTTGTATTGTCTATAATCTTTAATTATCTCTCCATTGTGGATTACCATTTGAACATTTAAAAGAGATTCC
>JBHIAW010000100.1:0-10641 GCA_046758765.1 bacterium | reverse complement strand
CCTGGCGGGGACATGTGGGTCTTCAATTATCCCTTCGAGCCCACGTCAGTTACACCGGAAGAAACGAACTCTCCAATCCCAAAATCTTTTCTCCTTTCTCAGAACTATCCAAACCCGTTTAATCCTTCGACCACAATGGATTACACCATCCCGGAAGGCGATGCGGTGGCGGTTCATCTCAATATCTACGACCTGCGGGGGCGTCTGGTCCGCGCCCTTGTCGATGAAGACAAGCAACCGGGCCGCTATACGGTGCGCTGGGACGGGAGGGACGATCAGGGCAAAGTGGTCAGCTCCGGCCTCTATTTTTACCGTGTCGAAGTGGGGGGCTTCAGATCGACCAAGAAAATGATGCTCGTGAGATAGTTGCAGATGAGCATAAGAGGATTGTGGATTTGCTGGTCGGCGAACAGTTGCCTGGGGTGCCAAAGATCAGGCCAGCGGGGTTTATTTTTATCGATTAAAAGCCGAAGCACCGTCGACAGGATCGGAGCTTGTCCTGAACTTGACGAAGGAACAGGGATTTTCGGAGACCAGAAAACTATTGCTTTTAAAATAGTTCTCGTTGGCTTATTTTTTCTATGCTGCTTTTTAACAAAACCTTGTTTAACTCAATTAGGAGGAAGTAACAACTGAAAACAATAATCATGTGTCTATTGCTTGTGGCAGCTTTTCATCCTCTCCAGGTACTTTCCCAACCCACACAAAGCGATGTTCCTTACGGTACTGACCCACTGCAAGAATTGGATTATTATTCTGCCATGAGTCCGAATTCTCCGGTTATCATAGTTGTTCATGGAGGCGGTTGGTGGACCGGTGATAAAAGCGGCCTTCCTTATGCCAACGCAGCGCAACTTTTTAATGATGAAGGTTATGCCGTGGTGAATATCAATTATCGACTGACTCCGGCCGTAACCTTTCCAGCCCACATATCTGACTTGGCCTGTGCCCTGACCTGGGCTAAGAACCATGCTTCTTTATTAAACGGTGATTCCAGCCGTGTAGCCATTTATGGACACTCGGCAGGGGGTCAGATGGCCGCTTATCTTGGGACAAACGCGGATAGAGCTCTGTTGACCGGGTGCAATTATAGCTCAAGTCTAAATGTAGATGGGGTATTTCTCACATCTGCTACGGTAGATTTTGACATGACAAACCCTGCTAACTGGCCCCCCATAAAGAGAATGCTTGGCGACAGTGCCGCCTACTGGGAGGTTGCTCAACCCATCAACCATACAGCCAATAATTTTGACACGAAATTTCTAATATTGTGTGGCGACCTGGATGACCTCTGGTATCAGCAGGACTTTGCTTTCAATGACTCACTGCTTATCCACGGTCATTGTTCCAGCGTAAAACTATTTAAGGGCCATGACCACAATTCCTTGATAGCAAATCTTACCCCTGCAGATACCGTATTCCAAACCATGCTTGCGTTTCTGGATTCCCTCTGGCAAGGTACTTTGTGTCCGGTAACAGGAATAGACTTAGACAATGAAGCAATAGACGATTTTAACTTAGCACAAAATTATCCGAACCCGTTCAATGCCAACACAACGATCCGATATGATTTGCCAAAATCTACAAGGGTCGTGTTAAAGATTTACGACTTGCTTGGACAGGAAGTACGCACTTTGGTTAATGAAAACCAACCGGCTGGCCATAAATCTGTTACTTGGGACGGAAAGAGTAATTCAGCACAAAATGTGAGTTCGGGAATTTACCTGTACAGACTTATGACACCTGAATTTATGAAAACAAAAAAGCTTTTGTTGATCAAATGAAAGACTCTTTACCAAGATAAGGAGACTCATCTCGACACCCTGATTTTGTGAATGGTTATTAAGTACTACGTATCATAATAATTTGTATGATTTGGAAATGGTTTGATTGTTTTTATTTTCCAGTGTTCCATTGCTACATTGTTAAATTGTCATGGTGGTATAACAATGAAACAATGTAGCAATTAAACAATGAATCCAATAATTCCTGTACCATAACCCTACAATCATTTATGAAACTCAGCAGTAAGATATGGATGTTATGAGCTGCCATGGAATTTTAAAGCTTGTTTTGAAAAGCTTAATAACGGCTGCTAAGGCCTTCCTTGCAATATGGGTTCTTTCAACACAAGCCTCACAGGCTCAAACCTTTGAAATCGAGTTTGATTCCACCTCTTACTTGCAAGTGGAGCCTTTCCAGAGATCGACTCTGGTGTGGGCCACGGTGAGAAATACCGGGACTCAGGTAGAACAGATTATCTTTGAAGTACAGGTTGTACCTGCAGAGGGCTGGCATTTTCACAGTCTCCGTTATCTTTACCTTGAGCCTGGCGAGGGTGAAAGACCGTTAGCTTTTGACGTTCAACATGTGGGAGGTAGGGCGCAGACTATCACAGCGAATTTTCATATCTTTGCCATGAGGGACACCTCCTCCAGTGTGGACATAAGCATCGATGTGACCCATGTCGGCCTCCTTACCCCAGAGTTTACGTTTCCTATCCGGGTAGGAGTCTACGATGAGAATACGGGTGTCCCCCTCACTAATGCCCATGTCTACATTTGGGCGGGATCCCGGCCAGAGCAGGCTCGCCTCATGGGATCTGGCCTCTATGAGAAGATGGTTGTTCCTTACGATACGTTGAGAAGCCTTGCCCAACAATATAATATTTCATGGGGTGGATATTCCCTGGAAGTCCACTGTGCAGGGTATCAAAGTTACTATGAGGATGCAATTGTGCCGCCAGAAGGTTCCAATGAGATTTATCGCGATATCTCTCTCACCCCTCTGGATGTGACAGTGAATTTTCAACCCTCCTGGTATTCCCCTCTCGATTATCCAGGCGTTTGGGAAATAGTGCCTTCGGCGGATTGGAGCTATCTTGCCGTAGGTATGGGAAAACACCCCGATCCCTGGGATGTACATCCCATTCTGACGGAGGTTCATCTGTTTGATTTGGCGGGAACGTTACTCTGGAGTTACCCTGTGAATGAGGAAGTCTGGGGAATCGATATCACATCGGATGGTTCGTTGGTAGCGGCTGGCACATCTGGAGGGATGCTCCACGTGATCGACCGGATGGGGAACCTGGTCTGGCAGCATGAACACCCATCTGAGCATCAAATCCGGGAGGTGAAATTTTCTCATAATGGTCATTACCTTTGCTATGAGGCCAGTCCCTTCAAGCTATATGATGCGGCTACGGGAGATACGCTCTGGGAATTTCCCTTTATAGATGTGCACTGGCGTGGCATTACCTTCAGTCACGATGATGCCTACATCGCCTATGGCGGTGGTTCGTCGTTACTTCTGCTCGATATCAATGGAAATTTTATCTGGGAGAAGTATATTGGCGGGGTGCTTCCCTATTTCATCGGCATAACTCCCGACCTTTCCAGGATCGTGGTGGCCGACAAGGGGGATCTCCTTTCCTGTTTCGATGGCTCTGGTAATCTCTTGTGGCGGCACTACATGAATGTCCTGACCGATGCCCACATGAGCACCGACGGATCTAGAATTGTGACTCTGAGTCATGATGGCATAATACGAATGTATGATCGAGATGGCAATCTTTTGTGGCATAGAGCTGTGGATGGCGCCGGACACAATGGACTCCACATGACCGGTGACGGAAAATACATTGTGGTTGGCGGCGGCACGGTTGACAGCCCATACAAAACCATGCTCCTGGATGAAGATGGAAATCTTCTCTGGGAGCACTCCCAACCAGGCCCCATACCAGACCCATATCATCCGTATCTGATCTCTACTATGAATGTGGTTATCTCACCGGATGCCAAATTCATTGTCTCAGGTTATGGCGCCGGAGCGCCGGGGATTCAATTGTTCCAGGGTGAGATTGCTACGAGTGTAAGGGAAGAAATATCTGACAATACCATACTTTCGGATGCTTATGAACTAAGTCAAAACATCCCCAATCCATTTAACTCCACTACCTTGATCGAATATGTGCTGCCTGAAGATGGACCCGTCAAGATTGAAGTCTACAACATCCTGGGACAAAAGATTGCCACTTTGGTGAATGAAGTTCAGCCTGCAGGCGTCTATTCGGTAGCATGGCATGGCATGGATGACAGAGGAAGAAATGTAGCAAGTGGGATATATCTGCATAAATTAGAAACGAGGGATTTTGTTAAAGTTAGGAAGACGCTTTTGTTGAGATAACAGGTTGTGAATCTAAAAAATGAATTACGTTTTGCACCATTTGGGACATTAAAAGTGTCCGTATAGGTTCAAAATTGCAGTCAGTAGGAAATTAAAATAACTATAAGAAGCTTAAATAAACCTCAATATTAACGGCATAGTTGTTGTGAAGAAAAGAGTAAATGTTTTCTAAATATTCCGGAGAACTGAAATGAAGAATATTCACAAACTTGCCATATTCTTACTTGCCTCGCTTTTCGCAGCCTGTAAAGGACCGGTTGAGGTTCCTGGTAATACGACTGATCCAAATGCAACTTTCGAAGAAGTCGTTTATTATCGAGGTGAGTTTGAACTGAAAGGTTATCTAAGCAAACCCAAGGGAACCGGACCTTTTCCAGCCGTTATCTACAACCATGGCGGCATGGGGAACGTGATAGGTGGCGCGCCTGAAGAGACCTGCAGGTCGCTCGCACGGGACGGCTTTGTTGGCTTCTCTCCAATCCGAAGGCCGACCGTCCCCCTTGAAGGGCATTTGGATGACGTATTTGCTGGCATTGAATTTGCAAAGCAGCTTAGCTATGTGGACAGCAACCACATTGGGATCATGGGTTTTTCACGCGGCGCCCTCTTGACCTTTGAAGCAGGAATCCGAAGATCTGATTACAAAGCCCTCATAATTATGGCCGTGGCACCTGGTAGGGGAAATTTTGACGAACTTCTTCCCGAAGCTAACAAAATATCCGCACCAGTGCTGCTGCTGGTCGCAGAGAACGATACGGTTCAGGCCAATAGTGTCTTAGGCATCCAGAGGTTGTACCAAGAACTCGAATCTGCAGGAAAGCAGGTCGAAATGATTATCTACCCGCCCTACAAGAGCGATGGTCACCAAATGTTTTTTGAGATCGGAGATTACTGGAGCGACGTAAAGAGATTCTTGATTGAGCATCTGAAACAGAATAAAGCGAATTTGATGCCTTTTGGGCAAGGATTTTCATTACTCAGGTCTGAAATAAGCACCAAACTACGAGCACCAAATAACAAACAAATTGCAATGACCAAAATTCTAAACAGCACACTACCCCTGAGTTACAGAAAAAATGGTCAAGTCATTAAAGAACAATAATTATTTTGACTTTAATCATTTTGCCATTTGTGATTTTGAACCATAAATTTTGCTTGGTTTTGGCTGTGCTAGATTATTAGGACTGAAACGAAATGCGATATTTGCTGAATTATGTTGCGGTTCTTGGAATGATCGCTCTTGTCAATGACTGCGGCAAACCAGCGCAGCCGACCGCTTCGAATGAGGAGCTATCGCCGCCAACGCAGTTTCATTATTCGCAGGTGGTAGTACTGTTCACGGGCGGATATGCAGACCCCTCAGTCATTCAAATGCCCGACGCAACGTTTCTGATGTATCTGAATCGGTTTGGCGAAACCGGTACGGGTACGTTTATCCTGAGTTCAGACGATGCAGTTTCATGGAAAGTGCAGACAGACATTGTGTTCCGAGGCGTGGCAACCGGACGTGGTTTCCGTTTCTCAAATGGGCTTCGCTTTTACTATCCACAGCTCGAACGCCCACCACAGTTTGAAGGCGATGAGCCGCCGAGAAACATTGTGAGCTCATTTTCATCAGATGGAATCAGTGACTGGCAGGATGAGGGTGTTCTTGTAGTGCCGAGGCCAGGCTATTCACTTGGGGGACCGACTGTTATTCGTTTGAAAGATGGCAGCTACCGAATGTTTTTTGACGAACAAGATTTGAGTACCATCGGACCAGGAAAAGTCTTGCAGGGTGAAATTTATGCCGCCTCATCCAAAGATGCTCTTATGTGGACACGCGATGAAGCGCCAACGATTGTGTATGAGGAAGATGTAGAGGGGGTTGGACAAGGGAGTCACGTAGCCCAGGTGCTGCATCCCTTTGCAATGGCCTGGCCGGACGGTGGCTATCTGATGTTTTATACCTCGCATTCTCGAATTTTTGCAGCGTATTCTCAAGATGGATTTAGATGGGAAAAACTCGGCCATACCGGCATCCGAGGCGCCGATGCGGATGCCATATTCCTTGCCGATGGTACGTTAAGGATTTACTTCGGTGACTTTACTCCAGAAACATCTGGCATTGTCTATACTGCAGTTTTGGAAGTTGAATGAAGAAAATTTAGACGATTTTGGTGTTTTAGGATTTCTGTCATCGGTTTCCCCGCCATTTGGTTGATAAGGATGATATTAATTTAATTTTACCTATTTACATTCTGGTGAAGGAGAACGTTTCGATGAAAAGCCTTACAATTTTGATTTCAGTCTTGGGATTTCTTTTATCTTTTCTATGGACCCCAGCCAGGGGCCAATCTGTCGTTCCCAACGTAATATTCTACAACGGTAAGGTCCTGACCATGGAGAAAAATCAGCCAGAGGCTGAAGCCATCGCCATCCGAGGCGAGACGATCGTGGCTGTAGGAAGCAACGCGGAAATTCTGGCTCTGGGCACGCCGGAGACGCAAGTGATTGATTTAGAAGGCAAGACGCTTTTGCCGGGCTTTGTCGACGCACACACGCACATCTTCAACGACGCGGAGGCATATTTGGGTTTGAGCCTGGAGGAAGCCCAGCAATTGGCTCTGAAAAATGGCATCACCACCCTGGCAGACATGTACGTACCGCCTGAATTCCTGGAACAAATGCAAAACCTTGCGCAAGAAGGGAAGCTACGCATTCGAACCAGCTTGTATCTGATTTACACCACCAATTGCGGAGATGTTCAAGGCGACTGGTATAAGGCACATCCCCCAACACGGGAGCCTGGCGAGATGCTGCGCATCGGTGGGGTAAAAATCTTTGCCGATGGTGGATCGTGTGGACTGCCCGCGCTTAGCTTTGAATACCCTGACGGGGGATATGGGGATTTGTGGCTGACCGAGGACCAGCTTAAGCAAGCCGTTGCCGAAGCTCAAGCTGCGGGATATCAAGTGGTTATCCATGCGATTGGAGACCGGGCCATAGAAACGGCGCAGAATGCCATCCAGTTTGCACTTGCCGGCGCACCCAACACCCTCCGGCATCGTATTGAACATAATTCCATAATCCGGCCGGATCTCCTGACTCGCTACAGTGAGACCGGCACCGTTGTCACCATCTTTGGCTATTATCGAACCTGTGCTGACCTGAATGGAGGGGGGTGGGCTCCCTATGTCAGGCCGGAGCGATTCTCATGGATCCGGCCTTATCGAGCACTCATGGAAGCCAATCCCGGACTGCACATTGCCTGGCATGGCGACGACCCCTGGATTGGACCGATCAGCCCCATTCTCGAGCTTTATAACACCGTCACCCGCAAGGAACTGGCCGAAGATAGTGTGACCATCTGCGAGCCACGGGAATGGCTGGCGGCAACGGCTATCCCTGTACAAGAGGCACTGCCCATGATGACCATCGAATCGGCCTACGCTCTCTTCCGAGACGAGGAGGTCGGCAGTTTGAAGCCCGGCAAGTTTGCCGATCTGGTCATCTTATCAGACAACCCACTGAGCGTGGATCCGGATTCGATCAAGGACATCGAACTGTTGATGACCATGGTTGGCGGGCGCGTGGAGTATTGTGCGTCGGGACAGGAGGCGTTGTGCCCAGACCTCAGTACGAGCGTTTCTTCTCCCGAAACAGAGGGATGGCCTGAAACTTTCGAACTAAGCCAAAACTACCCCAACCCCTTCAATCCCACAACCATTATTCAATATCAGGTGTTCAAAAGATCTCATGTTAAATTGGTAATCTACAACATCCTGGGACAAAAGATTGCCACTTTGGTGAATGAAGTTCAGCCTGCAGGCGTCTATTCGGTAGCATGGCATGGCATGGATGACAGAGGAAGAAATGTAGCAAGTGGGATATATCTGCATAAATTAGAAACGGGGGGTTTTGTTAAAGTAAAGAAAATGCTTTTGTTGAGATGAAATCTTTCTTCCTCCCTCGTGGAAAGGCCGGGAAACAATTCAGATATCTCCCGGCCTTACTTATTTTAATTCGTAACTATTCACCCTGCTCTGTCATTCCGTAGGAATCTTTGTAAATTCAAGCACACGGTGAGCGAGGTTCATCCGGACGTAGACTCAAAAAAGATTCTTCCTGAATGACCGGGTGAATAGTTGCTTTAATTCTAAAATAAATATTGACTGTATGATATTTATTTCTTATATTTTGAGGCAGTTAAAGGAGTACGCACATCACAAGACTCGATTTTAATAAGATGAACAGGAAGTTAAATGTTGTTTTCGTTGTTGTAGTCTTCTTTGCATTAGTTCGTCATTCATCCCCGCAAGTTCAAAAGCGTGCCTTCACAGACTCTCTAAGATTCAACAGCTTGTACGAAATTAATCCTTCCCAAATTTATCCGGGGACAGCACCCTATCCACAGATGTATGTCAACAAGGGTTCCATGCTTGAGCAAGTAGAGGCCGCTGGCGTTCAAGGCGAAGCTCCTCCATTATCCGTTTACGGCTTTGACTTATTTAGTAAAGGCAGCTCTGATATTTCTAATGAAACATCAGGTTTCTTTGTTTTACCACCTGACTATCGATTGGGTCCGGGTGATAGAATCGGAATTTATCTACTGGGAAATGTCCAAGAGAATTTCGAGGTAACAGTAAATGTAGAGGGAAAAGTCTTAGTGCCTCCGGCCGGGGTTATCCACATTTGGGGTCTAAAGATGGATGAATTCAAGGCGCTTCTAAGCAAAAAGTTCTCTCAGTACTATGACAACTACACAGTTGATATCATGCTTCTGCAGCCTAAAAACGTTTTGATTTCAGTAGTTGGAGATGTGGTTCGCCCGGGCAAATACGTCTTAAGCGCACTGAATACCGTGTTAGATGCCATTATTTTGGCTGGAGGACCTACTAAAAAAGGATCGTTGCGAGATATTCAGCTCATTAGAGATGAAGAGCTATTCGCCTCGGTTGATTTATACCAATTCCTAATGAGCGGTAACCAGCAGTACGATGTGTTTTTGGAAGCTGGGGATCAAATCTTTGTGCCATTGTCTGAATCTAAAGTTTCTGTTACCGGAGAAGTAAGGCGGCCATCGATTTTTGAACTCAAACCCGGTGGCTCTGAAAAGATAACCGATGTCATTGAATTAGCAGGAGGATTTACAGAATACGCTTTCGAAGATAAAATAGAAATCAGCCGTCTAAAATCTAATGGTCACAGAGAGGTGTTGTATGTTAATTACCGAGAAATTGTTAACGGTGACAGCTCTCAAAACATTCTATTAAAAAATGAAGATAAGGTTCAAGTTTATTCAAAACTGGAGCAGGTCCATAGACGAAAGGTTTCCATATTCGGAGAAGTGCGCAGGCCCGGAACGTATGTATTAGAAGATAATATGCGGCTGAGTGATCTAATTCTTAAAGCCGGTAATCTGACTCGAAAGGCTTATACTTTAGAGGCTGAAGTAGCTAAAATTGATCCCGGAAAGCCGACACGATTTCTAAGAGTAAATTTGGATAAGATTAACCGCGGCAGCAACGGTCAAGTTGATATACTGCTCGAAGAGGATGACCAAGTTTTTGTTCGCCAGATTCCCGATTGGGAGGTAGGATTAACTGTTGAGGTGCAAGGGGAGGTGCAGTTCCCGGGCACATATTCGATTGTAGAAGACAGCACTTATTTAAGTGAGATACTCCAAAAGGCCGGCGGGTTTACTGAAGATGCTTTTATCCAAGAAGCTTTTGTCTTGCGCCCCAGCACACGGATAAAATTTGACAAAGAATTTGATCGGCTGAAAGATATGCGGCGCGATGAAATGAGTGATTTAGAATATCAGTACTTTGTCATGAGACAGAATTCAGCGGATGTGCATCAAGTGGTGCTGGATTTCGAAAAGTTGGTGTATCAGCATGACCGGCGCGAAGATATTATTTTAGAGGACGGTGATGTTATTGTAATTCCTAAAGCGCCGCAAGTTGTCACCGTTACCGGACGGGTTTCCAAACCAGGAGGCGTTACGTTTGTTCCGGACGCGAGCATGCTCTATTATTTGGCTAAGGCCGGCGGCGCCTCGTGGGATGCCGACTTAAGAAAAACCAAAATAGTTAAAGTAACCGGCGAAGTTCTCGATGATGAGGACGTTAAGGAATTTCATCCCGGCGACATCATCTGGGTGCCTCGGAAGTCAGACAGAAAGTTCTGGCCAGTTGCCCTCCAGACCATTTCAGTCATGGCACAACTGGCTTCCATATATCTCATAATCGACACGGCCATTAATCGATAAATTTTGGCTCCAGGTCGATTTGTGAATGTTTCGGATATTGGTGTTTTGAGATTGGAATTTATTTGTAATTTGATGCTTGTGGTTTGGAATTTTTTCAAGATTTCAGCCCAAAGGAGTTGATATTTACCCACAGAACTTAACATAGAACCTAACAATTCAGGTATAACCATAACGATAGGCAAAACGATTATGGGCAAAACTAT
>JBHIAW010000099.1:0-10649 GCA_046758765.1 bacterium | reverse complement strand
TGTCGAGGTGGTCCTTTATATCTTTCCCGTCTATCTGGCAACAGTATCACAAAAGTTCCAACGGTAACAATAAATCCAGCAATCCAAACCAAATTGACCAAAGGATTTATGTACACCTTAAAAATAGCACTGCGATCTTGGTTAGGTTGGGCTAAAACAACATACAAATCTTCCAACAAAGTTGAGCGTAAAACTACTTCGGTGGTCGGCTGTTCTTGAACTTTGTAGTAATGCCTGTTAGGGTATATAGTTTTCACCTTTTTACCATTCTTACGCACGTCCATTTTGGCTTGCCAAACGATTTTGTTAGGATCTTCTTGTATCCCAATATCTAAGTAAGTTAATTCATAATTTCTTATCTCCATGGATTCACCAATATTGAGTCTACTCTCTTTCTCTGTATCAAAAGCTTTGCCAGTGAATCCCACAAATAGAACCACCATGCCAAAATGGACAATATAACCTCCGTAACGCCGTTTGTTTTTTTGCAGAAGATTAATTAGTGCTTGTCCATAATTTTCACGATTTTTGCGCATACGGGAGCGGGCGCCACCATGATATTCGGCTATGATGGTTGCCGTAACAAATATAGCAAGGGTAAAAGACATTAAGGCATAAAAATGTCGAATTCCAAGCACAATCATTAATACTAATCCCACTAAAGATACCAGAGTAGGCTTGAGAAATATTTTTTTCAAAAGTTTTGGTGAAGTCTTACGCCAAGCGACCAATGGGCCCACACCTGTTAAGAACAAAAGAAACAAACCGATGGGAATCATTCTGGTATTGAACCAGGGTGCAGCTACCGAAACCTTAACTCCACGAACGGCTTCCGAGACCATTGGAAAAATCGTTCCCCAAAATACTGCAAAGAGGGCACCCAGAAAAATAAGATTATTAATTAGAAACGCTGATTCTCTCGAAAGGACCGAATCAAAATGATTGGTACTCCTCAGCATAGGTAATCTCTTAACAAATAAGACAGTTGAAACAAGTACAATAAACACAATAAACCCCAAGAACATTGGGCCTATTTCGGATTGCGCAAAGGAATGAACCGAAGAGATTACGCCACTTCTTGTAATAAACGTGCCAAAAATGCAAAGGGTATAGGTTAGAATAATCAATAACATGTTCCACACCCGGAGCATGTTCTTTTTTTCTTGAATGATGATAGAATGGATAAAAGCGGTACCAACAAGCCAAGGCATTAGTGCAGCATTTTCAACCGGGTCCCAAGCCCAATAACCTCCCCAACCCAATTCCATATACGCCCATTTCCCGCCTAATAGCATTCCTATACCTAAAAAGAACCAAGGCACCAAACTCCAACGGCGAATTGCTTTCAGCCATTGATTATCTAAGCGGCCGGTTAGCAGAGCGGCTATTGCAAAAGCAAAGGGAATGCTAAATCCCACAAAGCCTAAATATAGAATTGGAGGATGAATAGCCATGGCAGGGTGTTGCAGCAGCGGGTTTAGTCCTCTACCATCGGCCGGAGTAAACTTTAAAGAATTGGCGGGTTGAGAAACGGCCGCAATAACACTGCCATCGCTCAATTGCCACAGTTTTTCAAAAGGTGGAGCTATGAATACATTTAAGATTATGAAGAATAGTGCACCCACCATTAATGTCGCAGTTACGAAAGGCATCAATTCTCGATTCTTATATCGATTCATGTAAACAGCCAAGGCAGCATATATCGAAAGAATCCAGCCCCAAAAAAGAAGAGAACCTTTCTGCCCACCCCAAAGGGCCGCAAAAGTGTAAAAGGCGTGCATAGCACGATTAGAATAGTTCGCTACATATTCGTTGTGAAAATCATGACTTAAGAATGAATTCCACAGTGCTATCGTTGCCAATGTTAATAAGAAAGTGACGCCAAAAAGTGCATTTTCAGCCGATCGAACATATTCCTCTCTGTTTCTAATTCCTCCGTAAATCGAAGCCACAATGGCATAGCAGGCACAAGTTAGTGTCAAAATCAGAACATAATGTCCTATATCAAACATATTATTCTCTACCTTGCTTTAGTGAGTTCCTTCTGTATTTTCCTAGTTTTCTTCCTCCTAATTCTCAGTATCATAGCTGTCAGCACTTTCATATTTGGATGGACATTTTGCCATAACGGTATTGGCATCAAAGTATCCATCAGGAACGTATTTGCCTTCGACTAAAACCTCTGAACCCTCTTTAAACGTATCTGGTAAAATCCCATCATAATGGACTTCCAATTCATGACCATTTTCAACAATTCTAAAACGTACTTTTAAATTGTCGGGGTTTGTGACTAAAGACCCATCTACCAAATTCCCTGTTACGCGTAACCCTTTGGCAGAATTATCATATCCCATGGATTTCACTTCCTCTATTGTCCGATAATATTGCATAGTTTCATCAAACCCTGAGAAAAGCAGCCAAATTAGTATTCCTATGACTACACCAAAAGCTACTACTATCTTAACTTTTCTATTGGACATCTTAATTCTCCTTTATTTCAATTATGTGTTTTCTACGTTATCCATTATTCCGTTAAATTTCTAAGTTCGATTCCAAAGCAATCTTGCTTGTTGGTGTTTTAGCCTTAACAGCAATTATCTTATTTTTGTTACTTAAAAGTGACTTACATTTAATTTGTATTTGATCAGGCGACAGACCAATGTTTTCCAAAAGAATGGCTCTTGACCCATGCTCAACAAAATTATCAGGGAGTCCCAAATGATGCAATTGCCCAAATTCAACCTCGCTGTTAAGTAGAAATTGAGCTACTTGGCTTCCAAATCCGCCGCTCAAAACATTCTCTTCGATTGTCAGAAGCAGCTCATATTCCTTAACTAATTCCTTTAAGAGATTACCATCAACGGGCTTTACAAATCTACAATTGACCACACCGACAGAATATCCGGCCTTCTCCAACTGTGCTGCAGCTTTTAATGCATTGGAAACCATCGTGCCCACAGCAAGTATAACTAAATCTTTGCCTTGTTTCAAAATCTCCCACGAGCCAATAGGTAATCTTTTAAACTTGTGTCCATCTGTCAATTGAATACAACTGTCCTTCGGGTATCGAATCGCAAATGGAGCCTCATCTTGAGCAAAGGCCGTGTAGAGAAGATTTCGAAGTTCGTCTCCGTCTTTGGGAGCAGCCACAATCATCGTGGGAATGAGGCACAAATAAGACAAATCAAAAGAGCCGTGGTGAGTCGGACCATCCGCTCCGCATAACCCACCGCGGTCTAAGGCAAAAACGACGGGCAAATGCTGAATCGCGGTATCATGAATTATGGGGTCAAAGGCGCGCTGCAAAAATGTTGAATATATTGCAGCGCAGGGTCGCATTCCTTCAGCGGCTAAACCGGCAGCAAATGTTACCGCGTGCGCTTCGGCAATTCCCACATCAAAGAATCTGTTAGGAAATTTCTTTTGATAATGTACCAAACCCGTTCCTTCCGCCATGGCCGCTGTAATAGCAACGATCCGGTCATCTTTTTCACTGAGTTCAATCAACGCTTGAGTAAAAACTTCATTATAAGACGGCGGTTTAGGGGTTATTTTTTCGTCACCAGCGGATTGTCTCGGCGGCGGTGAGACCGCATGGAATTTACAGGCATCTTTTTCTGCGTACTCAACGCCCTTTCCTTTGACAGTAAGTACATGCAGTAATTTGGGACCTCTGATGTTCTTTAATCGAGCCAAGGTCGGAATCAATTCTCTCAAGTCATGTCCATTTACCGGGCCAAAATAGCGAAACCCGAGCTCTTCAAAAAACAACCCTGGAACTATGAGGTTCTTTAAGCTTTCTTCAACCCTGCGTACAAATCGCCTTACCTTTTTCTTGCCAAATGGCATGCGTTCCGTGAGTTTCCAAATTTCATCCTTTATTCTATTGTAGAATGGGTCCGTGGTAATCTCAGTGAGGTATTTGGAAATGGCTCCCACATTGGGGGAAATAGACATTTGGTTATCATTTAGGATGACCAGAATATCTTTTTTAAGACTGCCCGCATTATTGAGTGCCTCATAGGCCAAACCCCCGGTCATAGCACCATCGCCAATAACGGCTACGACTCTATGGTCTCGGCCTTTCAGGTCCCGGGCAATAGCGAATCCAAGTGCTGCAGAAATCGAAGTACTGGCATGTCCTGCGCCAAAGTCATCATATTCACTTTCACTTCGCTTGAGAAAGCCACTAATTCCTTTGTATTGGCGTATGGTTTTTAATGCTTCTCTGCGCCCGGTCAAAATCTTGTGAACGTAACCTTGATGTCCCACATCCCAAATCAATTTATCTTTTGGGGTGTCGTATACATAATGCAATGCTACCGTAAGCTCTACTACGCCAAGACTCGAAGCAAAATGTCCACCAATCCCTGTGATGACTTCCACAAAATATTTTCGGATTTCATCACACAGCTTTTCTAAGTTATCTATTGAGAGATCTTTTAGATCTTTTGGCGAGTTGACAGTGCTCAAAATCTCTTTCATCTTAGAACGTCCTGTTTTTTTAAATTCAACAACCTAAAAACTCACGCATAGGTTACAGCGCGCGTTTCTCGAATTACAGTTACCTTAATTTGACCTGGGTATTCCAGATCTGATTGTATTTTATTAGCAATATCTCTGGCCAACAAGTCTGCTTGCGCATCATTTATATTTTCTGGTTGTACGATAACCCGCACCTCCCTGCCGGCCGAAATTGCATAAGCTTTTGCCACTGCATCGAACGAGTCGGCAACCTTCTCAAGACTCTCAATCCGTCGAATATATCCATCCAAGGTATCCCGGCGCGCCCCTGGCCTGGCTCCTGAGATGGAATCCGCTGCTCCAACCAATACAGAAATCAAGGAAGTCGGCGCTTCATCTTCGTGATGCGAAGCAATGGCATTAATCACCACGGGATCTTCCTTGAATTTCTTGGCAATTTCAATTCCGATTTGTGTGTGAGTTCCTTCCATGTTTTGACTGGCTGCCTTACCAATGTCATGGAGAAGCCCGGCTCGTTTAGCCAACTTAACCTCTAGCCTTAGCTCAGCCGCCATAGCTCCAGTAAGGGTTGCAACTTCAATAGAATGTCGAAGCACATTTTGGCCATAACTGGTACGATACTTTAACCGTCCTAACGTTCGAATTAAATCGGGGTGAATCCTGCCAACGCCGACCTCGGCCACAGCTTCATTACCAGCCCGCCAAATTAGTTTCTCAACTTCTTTTTCAGCGGACTTTACGATCTCTTCAATTTTTTGCGGATGAACTTTACTATTTTGAATTATTTTTTCAAGAGCCAATCGTGCCACTTCGCGGCGCACTGGATCAAAACCAGAGAGGACTACTGCCTCGGGGGTGTCGTCCACAATTACCTTGACCCCTGTGGCCATTTCAAACGCTTTTATGTTCCGACCATCTCGCCCAATGATTCTACCTTTGACTTCTTCAGAAGGCAGTGATACCACCGAAACACTAGTTTCAACACAGTGATCTGCTGCGTTCTTTTCAATGGCCATAGTGATAATTTTACGAGCTTCCTTAGCGGCATTCTCTCTGGTCTTATCAACAAGCTCCTTATAAATTTGAGCAGCTTCAGCTTTGTATTCTTTCTTCAGATTCTCTAATAAAAGCTCTTTTGCTTCTTCCATGCTCATTTGCGTCACCTTGGAGAGGGCATGGTTTTGTTTCTGGATTAGATGATTAAGTTGCTGTTCTTTGGTTTTAAAAGCTTCTTTCTGCTCCAATAATGAGCTCTCTCGATAACTTAACTTGCTTTCCTTTTGGCTGAATTCGTTTTCTTTACGGCTGAGGCTTTTTTCCTTTTCAAGTAGAGTACGTTCAAGCTCATCTAATTTTTTCTGGCGAATTTTTAAACGATTCTCTTGGTCATCACGGATCTTGAACCATTCCTCTTTTGCCCGCAGGATAACTTTGTTTTTCGTCCGTTCAGCATCTTTTTGTGCCTGGGAAATTATTTCTTCGGCCTCAATTTTTGCAATTTTTAACTTTTTCTTAGATACGAAATTAGATGCGAACCAACCCAATACAAATAGACCAAGGCCCATGATGATATAGCTGATTGCTGTTAAGGATAAGATTTCCATAGTCTACTGGCTTTCCATATTTGGGTAATACATGAATTACAATCCATGCGGAAGGATTGTCGTTTCAAAGAACAGAAGCTTTTAAGAGCTTCTGATGTCAGACGCATAGATTCTACAAAATTTTCGTAACTATTCAGGCTGCCCTGTCATTCCGTAGGAATCTTTGTACATTTCAGCACCAATTAATGTATCTCAGATTAAACTTCTTCGACGAAAAAAGATTCCTTTAAAGCCAGGTCTTCACCTCCTCTCGCTTGCTAATTTTATCTTCCTCTTTATGACTTGAACATGTGTCCAAATAGTCCATAATAGTTTTTGCCATCACTTCAATATTATTTTTAACTTTGTTGCCGGCGCAGATCGGATTTGACCAAATGCATTCGACTCCCTTGCAATAATCTTGACGAAGGTCACACCCTTGTTCACATTGATAGGTGGCTGACGGCATCATCTTTTTTGTTACTTCTTCTCGTACAAATTCTCGACGTTGTGTCAGATAGTGCAATTCTACTAATTTATCCCAGATGAAAGCGTGAGCTTCTACCAATTGTTTGACGCCAAATCCCTCTAAAATTGGTCTCAGAGATTTCCTGTTAAACAACGCCGCCATTAATTCTAATTTCTGGCTTAGAAGCAATCCATTTTGCTGATAGAATTTCATAACTAAAATAAGACTAACCAAGATGCAACTACTCGCCAAATAATATAGTTACATTGAGATTCAAAATCAAGATAATTTACGGCAATATCTACAAATTGTCTCTTGAAGCTTACAATGGAATTCCAATTGAACTGGAAATAAACTTTGCAAAAACCTCACCAATCAAAACCAAGATTATTGTGGCATATAAAATTCCAGTAGCTGACTGCGTTGAACGAATTGCTACTGTGCCCCAAATCATAAAACCGAAAATCAGTGGGATTATTAAACCAATTACCACTCTGCCAACAAAAAAAATGCTCTCTGAAGTTAAAGCTGATATCGTATTCATCAAATCATACGACCGCACCATTTCCCAAAAAACCAAGATTGTCAAGACAATTATTATGATGCGAAAAAGAACGGACATAATGTATATCAATGAAGCATTTCTCAAGGGATTCAGACTTAGTTTGTGCTTAACTAAATACCAGTGCCCGGTTATCATTGCACCCACAACCGAACCCAAAATAATGGATGAACTTATAGCATTCGTAATGACCATGGCTTTTTCCAGAGTTCTATAGCCCTCAGAATTAGGTAAAATTAGAGCACTACTCGCAATCGCTATTGTTCCTAATAAAAATACAATAAACAAAATTACCCGGTGTAAGCGAGGGAAAAGGAGGTTATATAAAATGATAAATAAGATGCTTAGGAATAACACCAAATATGTTATGTTTTCCAAAAGGCTTTCATTTGTTCCATCGAGACCTAAAATGTGCCAAAATCGAATTTTCCCAAATGGTTGGGAAATCAAAGCAGTAAGAATCAAAACCAATGCCACAAGCGTAGTGACCCTAAAATAAAGTTTCCCAATTTCTTCTTTGGAAATGAACAATATAGTAAATACTAATCCAACGGAAATATGGGTGAAAAGTGAGAAAAAAATGCTTCTTACCATAGAATTAATTCAATGACTGCTCAAATCCAGGCATGCCTTTATCGTGAATGGGGATCCGATCTTTGAAGCTTTCATAAACCTTGTGTGTATAAGAAATTAGCTTCTCTCCATAGCTCCAGCAAAAAAGTGTATCAGGAATGGGTGATTTAAAATCTACTGTAAAATAACCCTTAGGGTAACCCCCCAAGTCCACAATATCCTCTGCCCATTTTTGTAAAATTATCGCCGACTCTGTGTCAAATTGGTCTTCTGCAAAAACTTCGTTAATAATTTTTTCAGATTCAAAATTTCTTTTCGCTTCATCTAATCGGCGAACCGTCTCTTTGGTAATATTAATTATTTCTGGCAGAACGCCATTTGCCTCCTCAAGCGTAAAGCATCTAAAACCGTCATCTTTGTCATATAAATTCATGGCTCTTATCTAAATCAGCAAAATGCTGAGTGACCTGTTATATGTTCGCCAATGATCAAAGTATGAATATCGTGCGTTCCTTCGTAGGTGATTACCGTCTCCAGATTGCACATGTGTCGCATCGCGTGGTAGTCATCCAAAATTCCATTAGCTCCTAGAATCTGTCGGGCCAATCGGGCGATTGCCAGCGCGTGATATACGTTGTTTCGCTTGGCCAATGAAATCTGAACATGCGTAGCCTTGTTTTCATCCTTCAACCTTCCCAATTGTAGATTTAAAAGCTGACCTTTGGTTATTTCTGTAAGCATATACACCAGTTTTTGCTGCACAAGTTGATGGGCAGCAATGGGTTTATTATCGAACTGAATTCTACCTTTGGAATAGTCAAGTGCTTCCTCATAGCATGCCATGGCTGCTCCGATGGCGCCCCAAGCAATTCCGAATCGAGCTTGGGTCAAACACATCAGAGCATTTTTCAAGCCATTTGTTCGTGGCAAAAAATTCTCCCTGGGGATAAAGCAGTCTTCAAAAAGCAATTCCGCCGTATCGGAGGCCCGAAGTGAAAGTTTGCCGTGAATGGGCTTGGCTATAAAACCGGGGGTGCCTTTTTCTACTAGGAATCCCCGAATACCTTCATCGGTTTTTGCCCAGACTACCGCTACATCAGCTAATGTGCCGTTAGTTATCCACATCTTGCTGCCATTTAGAATCCATCCATCTTTTCTTCGTTCCGCGCGCGTCCGCATTCCCGCTGGATTTGAACCAAAGTCTGGTTCCGTGAGCCCAAAACATCCCACTGCCTCTCCACGAGCCAATTTTGGCAGCCAGGATTCTTTCTGCTGGTTTGAGCCAAAAGCATATATGGGATACATAACCAGACCCCCTTGCACCGACACAAAACTCCTGAGACCACTATCGCCTCTTTCTAACTCTTGATTAATAAGCCCATAAGCCACATTGTTTAACCCTGCACATCCATAGCCCTTCAGATTAGCTCCTAAAAGCCCAAGCTGGCCTATTTTGGGAATCAGTTGAGTCGGAAACTCGCCTTTGCGAAAATGGTCACGGATTATGGGCATGAATTCTTCAGCCACAAACTCTCGCACCGTATTTCGGACTAAACGCTCTTCGTCTGAGAGCTGCTCATCGATTTGAAAAAGGTCTGTGCTGTGAAATTTCGCCATTGTTACTCGAGTTTAGTTACTACGATATTCTTGATTATTAGAAATGAAGCCATTGGATTTAGGCTCGCCAAATAACGTATTGGCGGTAGTGTCATGAATCTCAACCTGAATTAAATCGCCTGGTTCAAATTCTCCCTTAGAAAAAATCACAATTTTATTGCCATCGGTACGCCCCATCCATTCATTTTCGTTTTTCTTACTCGGTCCTTCTACCAAAATATCGAGAGTTTTGCCAATAGCTTCTTTGTTTCTCTTCAAGGAGATTTGCTTTTGTAAATCATTAAGCCTGACGATTCGTTCAGTTTTCTTGTGGGGTGGCACATCATCTGGACATTTACGATAGGCAATGGTGTTTTTTCGTTCCGAATATTTGAAGATGAACGCCGAGTCAAATTCCACTTCTTTCATGACCTCAAAGGTCTCTTCAAATTCTTCATCGGTTTCAGAAGAGAAGCCCACAATGACGTCAGTAGTCAAGGTCACCTCGGGAATAGTGCTCCGAATTTTGTCCACCAAATCAAGAAATCCTTTCTTAGTGTAGGTTCTCGCCATCAATTCTAAGATACGATCATTGCCGGCTTGTAGCGGAAGGTGTATGTGATTGCAAATTTTTGGATTATCCGCCATCACGTGTAATAATTTATCAGGAAAATCTTTAGGATGTGGTGAAGTAAAGCGAACGCGTTTTATTCCATCAAGTTCAGCAACCATAGCCATCAAATCAGCAAAATCCCTACCATCTGATCGATAAGAATTGACATTCTGCCCCAAGAGGGTAATTTGTTTAAATCCTTCTGCCGCCAATTTTTCTGCTTCCAATACAACATTTTCTGGACTGCGACTTCTTTCGCGGCCTCGGGTGTAAGGTACCACACAAAACGTACAAAAATTGTCACATCCGCGCATGACAGCTATCCAGGCATTCACACCCCGTAGGCGCTTAGGGTAAATATCGCTATAATCTTCGAATTCGGAGAGGGAAAAATCATATTCTTTCTGGCCTTTTTCTAATACCGATTGTATCATTTGTGGAAGACGTTTATAACTGTCAGGTCCTGCGAAGATATCCACTAAATCCTCGTGGGTCTCTAAATGACCACGGAGGTTTTGGGTCATGCAACCGAGGAGACCCACAACCAGATTATTTTTCTCGTTCTTTAAATGCTTAATTTCCCCTAAACGTCCGTAAATTTTCGAATGGGCGTTTTCCCGAATGGCGCAGGTGTTAAAAAATAACACCTCGGCATCTTTTTCGGTTTCGGTGAACTCGTAGTTATTAGCTTTTAGAATAGCACGGATAAGCTCCGTGTCGTATTCATTCATTTGACAGCCGTAGGTTTCGATGTAGACTTTTTTCATA
>JBHIAW010000098.1:0-10758 GCA_046758765.1 bacterium | reverse complement strand
CCACAGCTTTTTCCTTCTCGTCCATATCCCAATAAACCAGCGCCATTTCGTAATGGGCTTCCGAATTGAATGGCTGAATGCTTAAACTTTTCAGCAGGGACTCTTCCGCTTTTTTAAATTCCTGCAACTCCCTGTAACAGCGGCCAATACGATTATTAATTCTCGTCGCCTGCGTTGGAGCAAGATGCAGTGCTTTCTGGTAGTTCGAAATCGCCTGTTCATATTCACCCCTTAGTTCATTTATTGAACCCTTAGAAAAGAAGACACTAGATTGTAAATGATGCCAACCGAAAGCTCGTATCGTTTCTTCAATCCTCTCAAGGGCTTTCTCAGCATTATCCGCATCCTCCAATTCCATGTAAACAACTACCTGTCCCATTGGTATAAACTTATCCCAGGGTGGCGCTAACTGCGCCTCCATGCTGTCAATGGTCTGGAACGCCAGGTCTTCTTTACCAGCCAAGACGTATGTGCCGAGAGCCCCCAGTCTATTAAATAGTCTCTCTACGGGAGGTTGAAATTTTTCAGCCTCAGCCCAGGCCAGGTGCATATAGTCAACTGCCTTAACCAATTGACCTCTCTCTACAGAAAGAAACCACAATGACCCGTACACCGCCATGCGATCTCGCGGGGTCTTACTTATTTTTAACGCATCTTCATACATCTTAAATGCTTGTTCGAAATTTCCTAAGTTAGATTCAATCTTTCCTAATGCTCGCAGGGCAGAAATGTTCTCCGGCTCGATGAGAAGCGCTTTTTCATAATAGGATTTTGCTTGTTCATAATCCGCCAGGGTTTTATATAATCCACCGAGTGCTGTAAAGGACTCGTATTTGTCCGGAAATTCTTCAGCATACTGCTTATAGTATTTCAGAGCCTGTTCAAATTCGCCTTTCCCTTCGTAAATGGAACCCATTTTCTGGAGAACATCGTAGCGCTCGGAGTCGAGCTGCAAAATTCGTTGATATTCTGCAAGGGCCTCATCCGGTTGATTCCTTTCCTGATAGAGACTCGCAAGATTTACGTGAGCCTCTATATCATCCGGATATAACTCCACCCACATCTTTACTACGCGGTCCGCCTTTCTTATGTCCTGCTTGAGGAAGTAGTAGTAATATTTTGCCAGAAATTGAAAATTTTCCGGTAATTTATGAATATGCTGCATGCTCGCCTGAATGGCTGTTTCTGCTTTTTCACTCTGATTAGACAACCAGTAGACTTCGGCCAGATAAAGCTGAGCCGCAGCAAACGTCGAATCCTCCTCAACAGCTTGCTCGAGATATTTAAGGGCCGTGTCCCAGTCATTCTTAAACTCAATGGCATGATACCCGGAAGCAAAGTACTTAAAGGCAGACACAGAATTCGTACCAATGTCTGAAATCGGTAGATCCTTTACCTCTTCTATATGGTATTCAGGTATCCCTAAATCACGCTTCAGTTGCACCGACATCTCATCGATCAACTGAATAATATCCCCGCTGAAGGTCCTTTCTGCCAACAATTTGCCACGCCGGGTCTCAAACAGCGACATCGCCACCGAGAATTCCTCATTATTTTTGGCAAACGACCCTGAAACGAAATAGTCCAGGTGCCGGTCATCGGCTATTTTCCTTTTTAGCGTGAAAGGCAAGCCAAACCCATCAGGAAACCCCGCTTCCTGCATTTTTTTAGCCAACTCAGTTGTTTTCACATCTAAAAAGAGATCCTGCTCCAAATCGTGTTTTAGGGCCAGCGCGATTCCAGACTGCAGCCAGTTCAATGTGGAAGCCCCTGATGCATTATCAAAGTTAAAAAGCGCCACCTTTTTTCGGAATTCACTTTTGGGTATGGCTCGTTCAATGGTCTTTCCTTCTTCATCTTTCAAAGTTACGGTGGTGGTCGTCGCACCCAGATCTTTACCTTGAAATAAGAAGAAAAGCAGCGCCGCAGCGGCCAATAGATTTATCGGAATACCTACTTTCTCAAAGCCGGTCCAGCCATCGCGACCAGGCTTTCCATGGAAGTAGGCCAGAAGCAAAACCGTCGGGACCATGGATGCCAAAGCGGCTAAACTAAACTCCGGCAGGTGGGGGGATATCGGATAGCGGCTCACCAGCCACCCCACAAATTGGATGACTATCAGACTCACCAGGAAATACAGACCAAGAATTTGGGGAACGCGTCTTTGAAGTAAGTCTTTTAAGAGTGAAGGCTGTGCGTATTTTCCCGGTCTCGCGGTCACGGCTGATGTGGTTTTGCCAGCTTCAAGTTCATTTGCCACCACACGCAAATCGATCAGCATGTCGTTTACATTCTGGTAGCGTTCTTCGGGATTCTTGGCCAGCGCCTTGTTCACGATGCGTTCCAGCTCCATGGGCACGCCGGTCCGTAATCCCGTCAGCGGCTTTGGGTCTTCATTCATGATGGAATACACCACCGCCTGCTCGTAATCGCCCTTAAAGGGAAGCTGCCCGCAGATCATTTCATAAAGCATGACGCCAAAAGACCAGATGTCTGTGCGGAGGTCCACCGCCGCACCTTGCGCCTGTTCCGGCGACATGTAGGCTATCGTGCCTAAGGTCGTGCCTTCCTGGGTTACTACGCTGCGTCCTTTCTGCCTGGCTAAGCCAAAATCCATGAGGACGGCTTGACCCTTGGTCGTCACCATGACGTTCGAGCTTTTGATGTCCCGATGCACGATCCCTTGCTCATGGGCCTCCTGCAACCCCTGCGCTGTTTGCATGGCAATCTCCACAGCCTCATCCAGCTTCAGCGGCTTCGCCTCAATTTTTTCCTTCAGGCTTTGTCCATCAAGATAGGCCATGGCGATAAAGAGCCTGCCCCGCTCTTGCGGGGTATGTCCATCAGCCTCATCGATTTCATAGACAGTACAGATGTTGGGATGGTGCAAAGCGGCCGCTGCCTGCGCTTCACGAACAAAACGCTTTTTCTCCTCCTGACTGCCAACCGCTTGTAGGGAGAGGAATTTCAAAGCGACGGTGCGTTTGAGTTTGGTGTCTTCGGCTTTGTACACCACGCCCATGCCGCCTTCCCCGATCTTTTCGAGGATTTTGTAATGAGATATTGTTTTTCCAATCATAGCCGCACCTCCAGTGCTCGGGATCAATTTGTTATAAGTTTGCACCAAAAGGAAGACATGCCGCCCTCCCGCCTGTCCCGACGCTTGTCGGGAAGTTTTTCGAGAATTTTTACCCCGTGAGATAATGAGTTTGAACAATAGGATTTCGAAGCCAATCTTTCATACATATCCAAAGTCATAGTTTCTATTTTGAACATTTATCTCATGGGGTAAATGGTACGACAGGGATTTCCTGGCGGGCTAAACAAGCGGGCGTAAATCCCTGTAGAGCATACAATTTGTCGCCTTTAGTTTCCTTGCAGCAGTTGCAAAGCCGCATCCAATATGCTGTCTTTCCCCGCCGCCAGATCCGCTTCACTCATAAAGATTTCAATATCCGGCGGGATGCCGATTTTCTCGTAATTGACCCCTTCATGCGAAAAATACCTTTCGTTGGAAAGGAAAAACCCCCAACCGTTTGGCAACTTTCGTAAAAGCTGATCGGAAAAGATACCATTGGTCGGTTCACCTATCCGGGTTACATAGGGATAAGGCATCAGGCTCAGGGTAAACTCTTCTGCTGCGCTGGCCGTGAATCCGCTCGTCAGCAGCACAATTTTTTTGGTGAATTGCAGGGCGCCGGCAGGTTCAACATAAAAATTTAGCAGTGGAAGAAAATCATTGTACCCGCCGTAACGAGCCTGTTTGGAGTAAACTAATCTTTTTTGATCTGCGAACCGGCTGGTAATCATGCGGGAAAAGTCGGCATATCCACCATCATTGAAACGGACATCGATGACGAGCGCATCCAGATCTTTGAACTCCTGGATAATTTTGTCTAAACCGCTCTCCAATGCGCTTTGCTGGGCAGAGAAATCATTGAAAGATGGAGAAAATTCCTGCATGGCAAGAATATTCAAGTAGCCGATTTTATCGGTTAATTTACCATAGAGAAATTTGTCGTTGGCTTCGAGGCTGAAATTGCCGTTTAAATATTTTCCCACGATGATTTGAAAAATCTCCTGGACTCTATCTTCCAGGGGATGATCAGGCCCTGGATTGACCCATCTTCCCATGCCGTTGGTAAGCGTGACATGGTCTTCATCAAAAGGCATAAGCATCGCAGCCATGATATCGAAAAGTTCTGCGTCTGTCGTGTTTGGGTTGACCTGCGGGCGAAAGGTCTGGTATTGGGCATTCCAGTCGACGTTTCTCAGCTCGAAAAAGGCGTAGTTTTCCTCGAACGTTTGCCAGAGTATCTCAAAGGTTATTTCCGGATCGCGAGTGTCACGGGTCAACGCCGGCAAGCTTGCAATTCTGTTGAACGTGATCGATTTCGGTGGGTAGGGATAGCTAAAGTCTACGGTGAGTTTATCGCCAGACAGGCTAAACGTTAAGGTAATCGTGAAATCGCCTATGAATGTCGAGGCAGTAACGGTCACTTTGTCACCATTCAGAGCAGCCTCTGTGAACTCAATCAAGCTCTCGCTCGTTTCTTCATACCAGGTAAATTGACTACCGTCTATTTCAAATATGTAACCATACCCCTCAGAGCGCCATATGCCATCAAACTCATTCGCTGGCGCTACGGGATTTTTGTCGCCCCCGCAGTGAATGCAAAGAATGGAAAAAACCAACAAAATAAATAAAATTGATTTGCTCATTCTGTTTTTCATTTTTTGTTCCTCCTTAAATTTGTTGTTTGTTGCATCAAGGTATACGGTATAAGGTATAAGGGAATGAGGGGACGATGATGGCGTTTCCCTATCCCCCTATTCCCTTATTTCCCTATTCCCCACACCTATGTAACTTAGTTGCGGTTAAAATGTCTGCTTCTTAGAACCCATATCCAAAGCTCAATCCACCCCAGGGCGCAAAGCCATTGTCTGTGAAAATAGGGGTAAACCCGATCCGAAAGACAAAGCCGCCATTCAGGGGCTGAAAGCGGTAGCCAAAGGTGGCCGTACCGGCGACGCCTTGTTCGTCAACAGCACCACCTTGTTCATCGAAATCGCGGTCGGCAAACACGAACAGCGCGCCTAAACCGAGCTCCAGTTTGTGCTTGCCTTTCCCCACCAGATAGTTGGCCGTAACCGGAACGATCGTGACGTTGACGTTCTCTTCACCGTCAACTTCACCCGTTGGAATGTACATAATGCCGATGCGCCCACAAATCGATTCGGAAAACATGCGGTCGTAATTAATCGAGTAGAGAATGCCATTCCCAAGCAATTCGAGATAGATGCTGTTGTGATCGGTCCTTGCCGATTGCGCAAATGAGTTGTCCGGCAAGGTCATGACCAGAAGCGATGCTAAGGCGACAAAGAAAATCTTGACGGGAAGAGAGCTTTCCCCGGTCGATTTGAAAAATAAATTGTACATGGTAAACCTCCTGATTTAATTAAGAGTGAGTAACGTAAAATAATATTGTTTGTATTTTCGTACCAACTTATCTTATCAGCAGCATTTTCTTCGTTTGCGCTCGCTCGCCGGCCTTTAGTGTGTAAAAGTATATTCCTGAGCTCACCGGTTGGCCGAGATCATTCTTCCCATCCCAGACCACCGATTTCAACCCCGGTGATTGCTGACCGTTCACCAGCGACCTGATCTTCTGGCCCAGTGCATTGTAAATGATTAATTGAACTTCACTGGCGACCGGTAACTGGTAACTGATCGCTGTCTCCGGATTGAATGGATTGGGATAATTTTGGTGTAGCGTAAAATCTCCTGGAGAAGGTGGATTTGAATCCGCAACACCGGTCGCCACATAATCCAAATATGCGTCTACCAGAGCTATTGCCACCGAAAAGACATATCCAGAAGAACCATCTCCAGGCCTTTGGTTTAGTAGTACGACAATACTAACACCATCTTTGGGTGAATACAACATTATGGCGTTAATGCCAGGTAAACTACCATTATGTCCCCAGAATGTTTTTCCACGATATTCAAAGCGTATAGCACCTAACCCATAGCCAGTAATTAAGGGAGTGGGAATTGGGTAAAAAAAAAGCATCTCATCCATATACGCCTGGCTGAAGAATGCGCCGCTGTAAAGTAGGCCTGCCCATTTGGCGAGATCTTCGGCGGTTGCGATCATTGCTCCGGCAGTCCAGGTCATGCTGTTCACTGCAGGAAAATTGGTATTGGGGTATAAATCATCCAGCTCGCCATCGAAGTCCCGATCAGCCCAGGAGTGAACAATCTCGACAGTCAGCGTATCTACCATTTCCAGAAATGTATTGCTGAGGCCCTGAGGATCCAGAAAACGGCTGTGCAACTCGGTAGAGACAGTATTGCCGGTTGCTGCCTTGATGATCATGCCGGCAACAATGTAATTCGTATTTGAATATTTCCATGAAGCCCCTGGTGGAAAGTAAGGGGGGTTCAAGAAGTTTGAAAGTATCTCTTCCGGAGGCCAGGAACGGGTCAGGTCAGCAATGAGGGAAATGAACCAGTCAGGATGTTCCATATAATCATAAATGCCACTGGTATGTTGCAGCAGTTGTCGTATGGTGATCGTGCTGTCCACATGTTGAAAACTCGGAATCCATCGATGTAACGAGTCGTCCAGAGACAAAATCCCGTCATCTGCGAGCTTGAGTATCATAGCAGCAGTATAGGTCTTGGTAATGCTTGCAATACCAAAAAGCATATCGGAGCGGATGGTATCGGAAGTTGCTGGCACGGAATATCCACTGGTACCCAACCATGTTCCCTGATCCGGCACGATGATCGCAGCAGAGGCGCCAACAATATTGTTGGCTCGAATGCTGCTATCGAGGGCAGCCTGCAACTGTGCCGCCAGCGTCGAATCGAACTGGGCGAGCGCAACCCGATGATTTGTCAGTGCAACGGTGATCAATATGAGGAATACATACCTCAAAGCTTTCTTCGCAGTTGACCTAAGAAGCCGATAGAAATCTAACTGTGAATCTTCAGATTTATAGACTTTTGTCTCCATGGTGTACCTCCTTAAATATTAAAAATAATAGATCATCAACCTTTTATTTTGCAATCGTTCTACCTGATAAGCACCCGGCTTTGACTTTTAGGACCAAAGCCATGGCGTATCAGGCTGCCGAAAAGTCGTTTAAATTCATCACCTTCTTTCAAGCCAGCTATGACTCGCGCGCTCACTGAATAAAAAGTTGCATGTAGCTTTTGACGAAACCGGCTTGATTGCCTGTTCAAGATACGAAATTAAAGGTGGGTTTGGCTAACGGTGGTGTAACGAAGTTTGACGGTGGTGTAACAAAATTATGAATATTGAGGGGATGAAGGCTTCTTTTTTGTTTTCAGGTAAAAATAGTTGATGTACAATTTTGCTGTTTTGTCATTTCGCTTTGCTGTCATCCTTAGTCATTTACAGTCATTTATTGTTGCTCGTTAAAAATTAATAGCACTCAATGACAATAAATGACCTTCTCCGCAAACGGATAGCTTTGCGTTTTATGACTCTTCGCTGGAGTGGCTATCGGCAAATGCGGAAGGAGACTGCCCGAATTGCTCACGAAAGGCTTTGGAAAAATGGGAGAGACTGCTAAAGCCGACATCGTAACAGATTTCCGTGACCGTACCCGCCTGGTGCTGCAGCAGTTGTGCTGCGCGTTTCAGGCGATAGGCGCGTATGAAGCCATGTGCGGAATGGTCGGTGAGTGCCCGCAGTTTGCGATGCAACTGCATGCGACTCATAGCCACTTGCTTTGCAAACATGTCCGTGCTGAATTCCGGGTCGGATAGGTTTTGTTCGACAACATCCATAGCTTTTTGTAGGAATTGCGCATCCATCGAGGTGATGGCGATATCTTTAGGTTGTAAAGTTATCTCTTTCGCAAAGCGTTCTCGTAATTTACGCCTCTGTTCGATGAGATTCTTGACACGTACCTGCAGCTCGCGGGCATCGAACGGTTTGATGATGTAATCATCGGCGCCGGTCTCCAGGCCCTCTACTTTGCTTTGCCCACCGGCACGGGCGGTCAGCAGAATGACCGGGATGTGGCTGGTGCGCTCATCGGTTTTCAGTTTGCGGCAGAGTTCGTAGCCGTCCAGCTTGGGCATCATGACGTCGCTGATAATCAAGTCGGGAATGGCATTGACGGATTTTTTAAAGCCTTGTTCGCCGTCTATAGCTTCCGTGATTTCATAGTCTTTCCCCAGATAATCTCGGATATAGGTGCGGACGTCGGCGTTGTCTTCGACGATAAGAATGACCGGACGCTCGAGGCTGGATGTAGCTTTCCGGATGCTCGATTCTGGATACTCGATGGTCGATTCTGGATGCTGGATACTCGATTCTGGATGAGCGATAATTGACGCTGGTTCCACAATCTCCTCCGGCTTCAGATGTTCTTTCCCCAATGGCAGGCGCACAATGAAGGTGCTGCCTTTGCCGAGTTCGCTCGTGACCTGGATTTCTCCGTGGTGTAGTTCGACGAGCTCTTTAGTCAGGGCCAGGCCAATACCACTGCCCCCCTGCTCGCTGGTGTAAAGATCGTCGGCTTGATAAAAGCGGTCGAAGATTCTTTCTAGTCGTTCAGGCGGGATGCCCGTGCCGCTGTCTCTAACGGTTATTTCGACAACCCCCCTTTGTCCCCCCTTGTTAAGGGCGGGTCTAGATGGATGTTCCTCTGGATGAGTGGAAACAGCCACGCAAATTTCGCTTCTCTTGGGGGTAAATTTGAACGCATTGGAGAGCAGATTGGAAACGATCTTCTCCAACTTGTCGCGCTCGACATAAACGATGATCTCGTCTTCTGCTACTTCAAATTTCAGGTTAATTTTCTTCCGCTCCGCCAGCGACGAAAACGAAAGCACAATGCCTTTAAGCAGAGGAATAATGTTTTCGGGTCTGGCCTTGAGCCCCATGCTGCCGGCCTCCAGTTTGGAGAGGTCGAGCAGTTGGTTGATCAGTCGCAGCAGCCGTCGGCCGTTGCGCAGCATCACCCGAAATTGCTTTTTCACAGGCTGCTGAAATTTTTCCGACAATAATTTTTCCAGCGGGCCAAGAATGAGCGTCAGTGGCGTGCGAAACTCATGCGAGATGTTGGCAAAGAAACGCGACTTCATGCGGTCGATTTCCTGCAGTTTTTCGGCATGGACTTGCTCTAACTCCAATTCCTGTTTAAGGCGCGCCTGTTCCAGTTTTTGTTGCAAGGTTTTTTTCGAGAGATCTTTGACCTCTACCAGCTTGGCTTCCAGATTTTTACTCGTCCAGGCGAAATTACGCGCCAGAAAGATGGACATGGAAATCATCAGGATTAACATGGCATAGAGGGGGGTTGGAAACTCATACATATCCCACCACACCAACGGTACAATTGCCACTGGATCCAGAGCCAACATGTAGTAAATGATGATGACTGCAAGCGGTACCAGGCCGAGTAAGATGATCCAGCTCCCTTCATAAACTAACTTTTGTTTTTTTACGTGAGCGACTGCAAAGACTCTTAGCATCTCCACAAAGGCAGCGACATAAAATATGAATCGATAGGGCGGCGCGAAAGGCCTGAACCAGTAAAAAACGGTAAGGCCAGCGCCAACCAAGCAGAAAAGCAGAAAGACCCGGGGTAGTCTGGGGTAAACCACTGAATAAGTGAACCGAAGACCGGATAGCATTAAAAGTGTGAACACGATGACATACACGCGGGTATTCCGGATGAGGCAAATTGGATCAGTAAAAAGAATTTCTGCGTTCCCCACTTGTCTTTGAAACATAAGATAGGGCAGGAAACTGAAGCAACCGGTCAGCACAGCATAGTAAAGGTTAATGCGCGCCTTTGGGTAGAACAAAAACAGCGTGAGGTGCAACAGGGAAAGCGCCAGGGAAGTGCCCATCAGGAACATCTGGTGCATGCTCAAATATGTTTTGCGGTTTTCTCGTTCAGCGATCATTGGGTCCAAATCGCCGATGTTGAAGCCAAAGCCACGCCAATCACTCGGCCAAACAGGTGTTTCGAAGAAGAAGCTCGAATACCGGAAAGCAACGATGTGCCGTGATTTGCCTTCGAGCGGGGTCGAAGGGGGGCGAAAGGAAATGGCACGCGGTGGGGAGTCTCCCAAATGGGCGTGCTCTGTTTCTTTCGAATTGCCGACCCTGCCGAATTGGTACAGTAGCGCCCCATCCAAATAGAATTCAACCGCCCCAGCATAATTCATGGATAGGCCCAGCGGTACGTACCAGAGAGTGGAATCGACTTCCACCACATAACGGAACCAGCCGATGCCCTGCCAGTCGTCAATTGGAAAGCTATGGATGTCTACTTGCTTCCAATCGCTGTCATCATAGTGCGGCTGCGCCCAGGAGGTATCGTCGCCGGCGTGGAAAGTATAGAATTCTTGGAAGACAATCTTCTCTTCTAGTTGCGCCCAGGCCGGCTGTGCTACTTGCACCAGAAGGCAGCAGAAAACAAACGCAGGGATTTTATCCATGAACTAAAAATTTTGATATTAATCTTGTTAATACTAAAGTTTAACAAATCAAAATCATAAAGTCAATTTTTTTTGAACATTCCTGAAAATCCTTGACTCTTCACAAGGAACGCCAATTGCTATTTCAAAACCCGGGGCAGCCGTTTCAGTGGCTTTTAATAATCTGGCTAATTCAGCAATGAGGAAAATCAACATTTTAAAGGCCAAGGCAACTAGGGTTTGTTGAAACGAGTTTTCAAAATAAGTTAAACTACTGGAGGGAGAAAATG
>JBHIAW010000097.1:0-10860 GCA_046758765.1 bacterium | reverse complement strand
GAGGCGGTATGGGCAGAAACGCCGAGCATAAAGAAACCCGTTTACAAGATAGATGAAAAACCAGGAACGTGGTGGGAATCTCTGCTGTATGGCTGGCAGCACACGCTGGTGGATATTTCTCCTTTTATCTTGCCATTAGCGGTAGCCGGTGCCATCGGCATGTCGGCCTCGGAAAAAGCTCAGTTCATAAATTTTTGTTTGTTCGCTATGGGCCTCGCGACTCTATTGCAAACCACCATTGGCAATCGATTGCCAATCATTCAGGGACCTTCTGCGACGCTTACAGGTACACTGGCACCGATAGCCGCTCAGATGGGCGCGGCCGTCATGTGGGGCGGCGTATTTGTAGGCGGCGTCATCGAAATGATCATAGGTGCTTCCAGAATCCTGAAATACCTTCGAAAATTCTTCCCCACCGTCGTTTCCGGAATTGTCGTAATCAGCATCGGCATGGCTCTGGGTCAGGTTGCCGTTCGCTTGATGATTGGGGATGGCCAACCGATAAATTTCTTGTTCGCTGGAGTCGTAATTGCGCTGATATTTATTCTTCAAATTAGTTTTCAAAAGGTCGTTAACGGAATCCTTTCTCGTGGCTCAATATTCCTTTCTATCTGGGTTGTGGGTCTGGGTATGGCAGGACTATTGGGAGAAGTCAAGTGGTCGCTAGTGGCAGAGAAACCCTGGTTTGAATTGCCGCAACTGTTTCCCTATGGCGGGCCCGGGTTAGGTTGGGAATTTGCAGTCGCAGCAATAATGGGAACTTTAGCAGGGTTTTTGGGCTCGATGGTAGAATCCCTTGGGGACTACGCTGCAACTTGTGCCGTGTCAGGCGAAATCTATAAAGTAAAGCACATGAACAAGGGAATATTTGCCGAGGGTCTGGGTAGTTTGGTGGCCTCCATGTTTGGCGGCTTGCCCTGTACCAGCTATACTCAGAATATTGGAATCATCGCGACCACACGAGTAGCCAGTAGATTTGTCGTTCAGGTTGCTGCGGTTATTTTACTCCTGTACGGTTTATGTCCGAAATTCGGTGCCTTGCTTGTTGCTATGCCGAGAGCAGTTCTTGGAGGTGTGTTCGTTATTGTCTGTGGCATGATTGCCATGTCCGGCATTAGATTGTTGAACGCCGCTAAGAATACCACCGCTAACTTTCTCTTAGTCGGCACCACGTTGATTTGTGCAATAGGCATTCCGGTTTACACAAAATATATATTGGGTGAAGCCTGGCTGAAACATCTCCCGGCTTTTGTAAAACTGTTATTGACAAATACGGTGGTATTAGCCGTGGTTATGGGAATTTTATTGAATCTGGTTTTGAATATTGTTTTAAAAGGGGAGGAAGAAAGTTTAAAAATTAGTTGATGTCAAGTTTTTAATTTATTAATATTGAAAAACTAAACTGGAGTAAGTTTCTATGCCAATAACAAATATACCTAATCGCAAGGTTAAACATCCCTACATTGCTCGCAAGAAGGGTGTGTGTGGTGGTAAACCAATTATCAATGGGACGCGTATTAAGGTGGCACAGATCGCTATCGAATATGAACAGATGGGCTGGACACCCGATGAGATTCTTCATGCCCATCCACACCTTACGTTACCACAAGTCCATGACGCCCTTTCTTATTATTATGAAAACGCTTCAGAAATAAATACTGACATTCGAGCAGGGGAGCAATTGGTGGAGGAGTTGCGAAAACAATACCCAGACTCGCTTTTGGAGGTGAAACTTGGCAGCACTCAGAATTTACACGAATGAAAGCGTTCATATTGCCGTAGCAATAGGGTTAAAACGAAGAGGTGTAGATGCCTGGTCAGCGCGTGACGCGGGCAATTTAGGCGTAAGTGATCAAGAACAACTACAATATTCCAGCCGCGAGAAAGCTATCGTCTTCACCCACGACGATGATTTTCTTCGATTGGCGCACGAGTGGACCCAGCAGGGCAAGGAACACTGGGGAATCATTTATGCCCAGGAGCAGAAACACAGCATTGGCGAATGTATTCGGTGTTTAATGAATTACGCACTTATTTTGGAAGCGGAAGATATGAAAAACCAAGTAGAGTTTCTGTAATCTGACAACTACACATCCGTTTGAGCTTTAACCGAAGGCAGAATTGTTTGTGGCGAGAGTTTAATCTAATCTGTTAAGAACCGATTATGGATTTACTATCGAAGGTGAACCTATAGGGCATGCATCCTGTACATGCTTAGCCACGGCCAATACCGCCTCCTCGCCTAAAGGTGGACCAACAATCTGCAAACCTACCGGCAAGACATTTTCATCCAACCCACAAGGGACCGAAGCCACTGGAAGTCCTGTTAGGCTAAGCACGAACGTTGGAGCGATCCAGTCCACGTAAGTTTCCATCTTCTTCCCGGCTATGGTTTCCGGGTAATTCTGTTCAACCGGAAAAGGCGGAACCGCCATACACGGGGTCAAAAGATGATCGTATTGCTGGAAGAAATCGTAAAACATTTCCCAGAGTTTTCGGCGGGCCTGTTCAGCAGCACCGAGCTCTTCAGGTGTTAGTTTCAGACCGGCCTTAATATTGTTTGAAACGTTGATGCCAAATTGCTCAATTTTGTCGAGATGCTGATATAACCGGGAGACGAACCAATAGCCGCGTAAGGTGAGAAAGGGCTTACGAACAAAAGACAGATCCAGCTTGATTTCCTCTACTTCTACCCCACTCTGTGACAAATCAGAAGCTGCTTTTCGGCAAATCTTTTCCACTGTGGCATCAATACCGATACCAGCGATATCTCTGCAGTACGCAACCCTTAGTCCTTTAGAAATACCCGAGCGAACGGCCGCCACAAAATCCCTTCCTTGGGTGGATTGATAAACTGGAGACAGAGGGCTCTGTCCACACATGGCCTGAAGCATGAGGGCGACATCTTCCACAGTACGCGCCATTGGACCGGTGACGTTCAAATTATCCCACAGGTAGTCAGATGGGTAGGTTGGGACCAATCCGGGTGAAGGTCGTAATCCAACCACGCCGCAGAATGAAGCCGGAATGCGCAGGGATCCTCCGAGATCCGTACCCTCTGCCAACGCAATCATACCTGTGGCCAGTCCGGCGGCGCCTCCGCCAGTGGAACCGCCAGCGCTCAGCTTCCGATTCCAGGGATTGCGCGTACAGCCAAAGACTTGGTTGAAGGTATGGCCGCCAGCCGCAAACTCCGGGCAGTTGGTCTTGCCCAATATGATCGCTCCTGCTGCTTTGAGTCGACGCACGACCAGGGCATCCTCCTTGGGGACGTAATTCGCAAAGAGGCGCGAGCCGAAAGTAGTCCGGAAGCCGGCCACGGGCGTGACGTCCTTGATGCCCACAGGAAGCCCACACAAAGGCCCCGGCTGTTCACCGCGCGAGACCTTCGCCTGCATTTGCCGTGCATCATCCAATGCCCGGTCGTTGAGGGTTACGACTGCATTGATGGTGCCGTTGTATCGTTGGATTTGATTGAGACAGGCTTCAATGACCTCAACCGGTGACAATTCTCGACGCTCGATAAGTTGTCGCATTTCAGTGGCCGACAATAGAACGATCTCTTCGTTTGGTTTCATGATTCTTCAAAATACATAACTATCCTGGTTATCTTGCATATCCTGTCTACAATTGCGGTTAAATGATCAAACCACGCCCTTTTTCTGTAACCGATCAATCTCACTCTTGTCGTAACCCAATTCAGTTAGAATTTCCGTAGTATGCTCGCCCAACAAAGGAGGGGGGCGGCGGTAGCTCACCGGGGTGTTGCTCAGCTTTATCGGGTTGCCAAGTGAGCGAATAGCTCCCAGAACGGGGTGTTCAAGCTCGACGATCATACCACGAGCCAGCAGGTGCTCGTCGTTCAGAATAGCTTCTGGTGTGTTAATAGGACCAGCCGGAATTCCTGCCGCTTCTAACTTATCAAGCCATTCGTTTGCAGAATATTTCCGGAAATGCTCCGCCAACAATGGTACCAGTTCATCACGATGGCGTAGTCGGTCGGCGTTGGTAGCGTATCGTGGATCGTCACCTAACTCGGGCCACGCAAGTACCTCAACCAGTCGTTTCCAGAGCCGCTCGCTGCCGACCCCGACAATAATCCAGCCGTCAGCAGTCGGAAATGGCTGATAAGGCACAATGGAGGGATGTGCATTGCCCAGTTTTTTCACATCCTCGCCTGTTGCCAAATAATTGCAGGCAATGTTGGCCAACCAGGTGACTTGTGAATCGAGCAGCGCGGTATCAATAGCCTGACCCTGTCCGGTGCGTTCGCGCGTAAAAAGCGCTGAAACAATTGCGAGTGCCGTATAAATTCCTGCCGTGATGTCGGCGATGGCAGTAGGAAAGCGGATCGGGCCATTCTCCGGCTCCCCAGTGATGTACATCGTACCACTCATGCCCTGCGCGATGACATCATAGCCGGGGCGCTCGGCATAAGGACCCGAGTTGCCAAAACCTGAGATACACGCCCAGATCAGTCGCGGGTTCAGAGCCCGGCACTGTTCTTCGTCTACTCCAAGCTTTTGCCTTGTAACTTGACGGTGCACATTGTGAACCAGCACATCCGCTTGCTGCAATAGCCGCTGCAAGACCGCGCCTCCCGCTTCTTTGCTCAAGTCCAGTGTCATGCCGCGCTTGTTACGATTGGTACCCAAAAAATAAGCACTTTCTCCACCAACAAACGGCGGTCCCCAACCGCGTGCCTGGTCGCCGCCGTCCGGGCGCTCAATCTTGATCACCTCAGCTCCAAGATCGCCCAATAATTGGGCGCAGTAGGGCCCGGCTAAGGCCGAACTGTGGTCAATGACGAAGATGCCGCACAAGGGACCGTCATTAGGTGTTGTTGCAGAATCCTTTTTCATGAAAATTCTGTTTACGATTTACGAATTTCGATTTGCGCTTTCTGTCGGACGCTTTGCGGATTACGAACTAATGACGCTCCACGCTCTCCGCTCCCCGCTTTCCCCCAACTGCCTAATCCTCCGCAATAGCAATCACTCTCGCAAAGGCCGCTTCTCCACCTTTGAATTTCCAAGGCAAACAGGCAATCGTGAGGCGCCGATTCTGGAGTTCCGGAGCCGCAATGTCGCCCCCGAGATTTTCAATGTGTATGCAGTTGTGGGGGAACAAGGCATTATGGGTTAATTGATAAGCTTCCTCTGGAAAAAGTTCTTTCAGTTTCTCTTTACTAAATTTGGCTTCACATTTAGCGCGCACGCGGTCGCAGTGTCCGTGCATGCCTTTGCCCAGAAATCTGCCGATCGGGAGGTTCATAGGATGGTCCGTGGAGACTTCGTCCACACCCCAGATATGGATTTTCTTTTCCAATAGCCACTCCACCATATCGGGATGCGCACCTGGATGAAAGTGGATATACTTTTCTTCGTCTGGTGTTTCACCAAACTGTGCAAACTTATGCCAGCCTGTGTGCAGGATTAAGATGTCCGCTTCCCGCACTTCAACTCGTTTCTCGATCATTTCTGGTGTATAGACGGCTAATTCGTCCATTTCATCGGTTAGGTCAACGATCACTCCGGGGCCGTACAGCCATTCGAGCGGAATTTCATCGATGGTCATGCCGCCGGTAACAAAATGGCGTGGTGCATCTAAGTGGGTTCCCATATGGTTGGAAGTTTGGATGTATTGCGCATTCACGCCATGCTCGGCCTTACGCTTGATATATTTGACCTCAAACGGCGGATAGTAAGGCCAAAACGGGGCGTCTTGATTTAATGGTTGAGATAGATCGTAGAGTCTCATGTTTCCTCCTTGTATAATGGTATTGCTAAGCGATGTTGTTCATAGACCATAAACTGATGACGAGTTCCAGAATAAGGCCCTTCAAATCCAATTTTGCGTAAGCGTCGAACAAAATCCCGACGCTTACACGGTGCCCAGCGGCTCACGTGTAGGTTCCTTGTTTAGATCAATTCCACCGATTACGGGTAAGGCATGTCCAAGTTTGAGACCGACCAGTATCCAATCTTCTAGAGTTGAACGCAATTCATTTTCACATTCGCGTAAAGTATTTCCAAATGCTATAACACCTTTGCAAGATAGAATTCTACCTGTATATGTGCCATCATCCAGCTTATCGTAGACGGCTTCTTCTATAGCCTGTTCAACATAATCACTTAGAATATAACGTACAGCCATTTTACGCCTCCAATGTCATGGGTGTTTATCATGAGTCCCCTTTCGTATTCAATGCAAATATAAAAAAGTTTATGATGAATTCAAAGTCAAAATTGTTCAGTTCATGTATTGAATTGGGACTTTTACCAAACCTCATAAAGGGATTCCGCTGGACCACCAAGGCTTAATTCACGATATCAGCATTTATGAGGTAGCTTTCCGGGAGTTCTTCACGCAGTTCGACCATACGGTTACCGGAAGTTACTTCTGGGTTTTGAGCATTCATCGTCCCCTTCCTCAAAAAATTACTACTACTAATTTTTGTCAACTTATTTCAGGACGACACTGCGTGACGCACTACTCTCCACGCTCTACTCTCTACGTTGTAACGCACCTAAATCCTATCTTGAGCAATGACATTACTCCCTTAGATTAAGAAGCTACAACGAGATTTTTGGCACGTTCAAAAGCTTGGGTCAATGCCTGTTCGGTCAACAGCTTGGTCAAATGGCGACGGAATTCTGCAGACGCGTGCATATCACAGGGTGGATCGATATCTTTGGTTGCAGCCGTTTCCGCTGCCGCTCGTATGGCCTTAGCCGTTGGCTTGTGATCTAACAGCATTTGAACACCCTGGTGCGCTTGTACTGGGCCATTTCCTACGCTTACCAATACTATGCGAGCTTCTTGACACTGTTTTTTGTCATTTAAGGTTACCACAGCAGCTACTCCCACGAGCGCGTAGTCGCCGTGACGCCGGGCAATTTCGCGAAAAGCCCAGCCACTGCCAGGGGGTAAAGTAGGCAGCGCAATTTCCACCAAGAGCTCCTCTGGTTCGAGTGCGGTTGTAAACAAATCGATGTAAAATTCATTGGCAGGCATCCACCTTTCTTGGCTCTCGCTGCGCAGGAGAAAACGAGCATTAAGTGCTACCATCACCGCGGGGAGTTCGGCTGCGGGATCGGCATGGGCAACGCTTCCCCCTATCGTGCCTCGGTTCCGAATCTGAGGATGGGCAATGTACGGCATGGTCTCATATACCAAAGGGGCCGCATCTAAGACTAATGAGCTGCGTTCTGCTTCGCGCTGGCGGGTCATTGCGCCAATGTGTAAACTTTTCGAATTCTCGGGACGGATGTAGAAAAGTTCATTAACACGGTTCAAATCAATGATTACCGCAGGCTGAGCCAAACGGAAGTTCATGGTCGGCACCAGGCTTTGCCCGCCCGCCAACACTTTGGCTTCGTCGCCATACTCCGCTAAGTAAGCTAACACTTCTTCAGTAGAGCGAGGAGCATAGTATTTAAACGGTGCTGGTTTCATGAACGGTCTTGTTTCTTATTTGATAGTCTCTTGTAATAATCCAACTGAGAATTAGGTCTTCACTACTATTTCATTTTTTGCCTTTTCTCGTCCCATATTACATAAATGACCACTCCAAGCATAAATACAACCATGATTAATCCAAAAAAGATTATACTATTCATTATCCTTTACTCCTTTGTTAATCAAAAATCCACCAATCACAACTAAAAGAATTACTATTACGGCTGTTATAGAAAATACCAAAAAAGACACGGTTTCTTCTTTAAAAAAGGTGCCAAAATTCCTATTGCTAATAGAATTTTAGCTATGTCGATTGACAACTTACCAAATTCTTTTGTTGTTTCTTTTTCCATAAAATAAGACTTGAGACAGCAGTATTTTTGATAGCAGAGTGAGCTTTAACTGTAACTGCTTCTTTCAATTTTTCTTAGTAATCTTGCCTCTGGACTCTTGCACCAGTTCGAAAAGCCGATTAGGACTCAGAGGAATTTCGCAAATTTCAAGATCGTAATCTATCAATGCGTCTTCGACAGCTTGCGCAAAGAGTGCTCCAACAGGAATGGCTCCAGCTTCACCAGCTCCTTTCACTCCCAAGGGATTCAAAGGGGAAAGGGTCTCTATGTGGTCGGTTTCAATTATGGGGACATCCGTAGCTGTTGGCAGCAAGTAATCCATGAATGAAGCATTTGTCAGTTGTCCACTTTCATCATACACCAATTGTTCGTAGAAAGCATTGCCAATCCCTTGGGCTACGCCCCCGTGGATTTGACCTTCTAAAATCATTGGGTTAATTACTTTCCCACAGTCGTGTATCACGACATATCTCTTGATTCCCACCATCATCGTTTGCGGATCGATTTCCAAAATCATAGCGTGTACACCGCTGGCCGTACTCCCCCGATCCGGACCAAAATACGCGGTGGATTCTAGGCCTGGTTCGGTGCCTGGTTTCACAGCACCTCGCAAGGGATTGGCCTGCGCGGCTAACTCACCCAATTCGACAGCTTTTTGAGCCACGCCTTTTACGTAGACTTTACCTCCTTCTAATTCGAGATCTTCTTCAGAGGCTTCGAGCATTTCACTGGCAAGCTTTAATATTTTCTTCCGGACAGATAAAGCTGCTGCGTGTATTGCATTGCCTGCGACTACGGCGCCTCGACTGGCAAATGTGCCCGTGCCCCAATGAAATTCACGGGTGTCGCCGGTGACCACCCGAATATCGCGCACATCTACGCCTAATTCCTCGGCCACCACCTGAGCAAATGAAGTGTAATGTCCCTGTCCCTGGGTGCCGACCCCGGTGGCTACATTCACTTTACCGCCAGCATCCACGGTAACCCTGGCCCCTTCGTAGGGTCCAATTCCCGTTCCTTCCACGTATGACACAATACCAATACCCACATGACGTCCTTGCTCACGGAGACGCGGTTGTTCCTTCTTCAAAAATCTATCGTAACCGATCAATTCTACCGCCTTTTCCATCGCCGGCGCATAGTTTCCACTGTCATACACCAAGGGAGCAAAGTCTTGATAGATGATTTCGTGATTGTGAGGAAATGCGTCGGGAGGAAGGTAATTCTTCTTACGAATGTCAACACGATCGATGTTGAGCTCTTTTGCAGCAATGTCAAGTAGCCGCTCCATGACAAATACACCGTGTTGGCGGCCGGCTCCTCGGTAGGGAGTTACTATCGTCTTAGTAGTGAATACTGCTTTGAATTCGCTATAATAATTGGGGACATCGTAAGGGCCAAGTAAGGTGCACTGACTGTTGATGGGAACGGTCAACCCATAGGGAGCATAAGCACCGGTGTCGTGCAAGAATACGTCGTGTACCCCTAAGATGCGACCAGCCCGGGTGAGGGCTAACTCGGCATCGTGTATCTGCCCCCGCTCATGAGTGGTTGCGAAAAAATTTTCCTGCCGATCCTCAATCCATTTGATGGGGCGCCTTAATTTCATGGCTATCCAAGGAATCAGCACCTCTTCCGGATAGAACATCATAATCTTGGGACCAAATCCGCCGCCGACAAAAGGCGCGATAACATGCACCTGCGATTCCGTTAAGCCCAGCATCCTCGCCAAGCCGTTGCGAATCGGAATGGGTGCTTGTGTAGTATCCCATACCATGAGTTGTTGGGCTTTATCATCCCAGTTGGCAACTACTCCCCGATTCTCAATGGCTGCTGCTGTTCCGCGGTCATAGAAAAGACGTCGTTTGATAATCACATCAGCATTTTCACGAATGGCCTTGTAGTCTCCTTTTTCTTGAATGACGTGGGCAGCTAAATTTGAATCTAAACCGTCATGGATTAGGGGTGCATCGGGATCGAGAGCAGTTTCTAAATCAACTACCGCCTCCAACGGATCCATATCAACCATGATGTCATCTAGAGCATCTTCAGCAATGTAGCGACTTTCCGCAACTACTACTGCGATGGGTTCACCGACATGTCGAACTTTGTCTTTAGCCAAAGGGACTTGGGTTCTTTGGTTAAACGTAAGCCTTGTGATTGGAGGGGGCGGTACCAATAAGGGTCCTGGTTGCCAATAGTCACCTAAATCTTTAGCTGTGTAGATGGCCACGACCCCCCGACGTTTGCGAGCTGCGGAAATCTCGATATTCTTGATGCGTGCATGTGCATAATCACTTCTCAAGAACGCAACATGCAGCATACCGGGTAAATGGACGTCATCTACAAATAACGCTTGACCCGTGAGTAGACGAGGGTCTTCGTTTCTTTTTATGCGTTCACCAAAGTATCGTGTTGCCATCGCTTCACCTTTTGTTTTAATGTGTTAGAGTGCGCATTAACACTCAAACACCTTAACACTTCAACACTTGGACTCACCCTCTGCCATCTTCTCCCCTGCAATCTTGACAGCCTTCACAATATTCTGATATCCCGTACAGCGGCAAAGATTCCCAGAAATCGCTTCACGGATTTCTTGCTCAGTAGGGTTGGGCTTTTCTTGCAGAAAAGGTATGAGCGTCATTAAGAAACCAGGGGTGCAAAAACCGCATTGAAGTCCGTGAGCTTCCTTGAAAGCAGCTTGCACAGGATGTAGGTTCTCTTCTGCTGAATCCGGAGCCAATCCTTCTACAGTTACAATGTCGTAGCCATTGGCCTGCACTGCAAACATTAAGCAAGAACGAACCGCTTCCCCATTCATTAAGATAGTGCATGCGCCGCAAACCCCGTGCTCACAACCTATGTGCGTCCCCGTGAGTCCAAGTTCATGACGCAAAAAGTCACTCAACAATAGACGGGGCTCGACCGATCGCTTATATTTTGTTCCATTGACGGTAACTGTGATATTCAATTGTTCACTCATTCTATTTTCGTGCCCCTAGCAGGACTCGAACCTGCGGCACATGGTTTAGGAAACCACTGCTCT
>JBHIAW010000096.1:0-11204 GCA_046758765.1 bacterium | reverse complement strand
CACCGGAAATTGCCTTTTACACTGAACAGTGCAAAGAATCATTCAACTGTCTGAAGGTTTGCCCAAAGGATGCCATATTGACTGCCAAGCAGCAGCGGGTAGATTATTCAAAATGTGATCACTGCGGCGAATGCGCTTCGGCTTGTGCTTTTAATGCTTTGCGAATAATCGGGCGGAAATGGGATAGCGATCCTTTGATGGATGAAATTCTAAAAGACAAGGACTATTTTCTTGACTCCGGGGGAGGCGTGACGTTGTCAGGCGGGGAGCCAATGATGCAGGCAGAATTCTTAGAGGATTTTTTGCCGTTGTTAACAAAACATGGAATTCATGTCAACCTGGAGACCTGTGGGGTCTTTAATTGGGAGAGAATGGAAAAGATTGTTTCTTATTTGGATCTCATCTATTATGACCTCAAACACATGAATCCGAGAATACACAAAAAGCACACCAGCGTGGACAACCATCTCATTCTCAGCAACTTCATAAAACTGGCAAACGTGTTTCCAAATCTGCAGGCAAGAATGCCGGTGATTCCGGGAATTAATGACGACCGAGAAAATATTTTGACCATGGCGAAATTTTTGAAACAGAATAATCAACAGTCTATTCACTGCCTTCCTTATCACAATCTGGGAAAGGCAAAACTAACCCGAATAAATTCTAATCTAAAACCGTTGAACTTAAAAACTCTTACGGCAAAAGACCTGCAACCTGTTAAAAAAATGTTTGAAAAGGAGGGCTTGCATGTGGTTGTCTACGATTGAGGCACCCAAGGTTCAGAAGCAAGATAGAATACAGAATTTGAAAAGCGCGGTTCAGAATTCCAAGCACGGTATCTGCATGGAACGTGCTGTCATGTGGACGGCTTATTTCAAAAACCGCAAGAATAGAAAAAAACCGCCCGTCATTCAAATTGCCGAAGCACTGCGAGATGTCCTTTTGAAGAAAAGCATCAAAATCTATCCAGATGAGCTTATTGTGGGCAATTTCTCATCCAAAAGAGTTGGCGGTTCTATTTATCCGGAATTGCACGGGATTCCGGTGCTGGAAGACCTATTCAGATTTTCCAGCAGAGAGACCAATCCCCTGCAGATTTCAAAGTATGAAATCTGGCAATTGCTGAGAATCGTCCCGTTCTGGAGCTTGCGATTCTTAGCCATGCGAGCTTACAAATCGCCTTTAAAAAAGCTTCGATTCCTGAGCAATCAACTTCGAAATATTTTTTATTTGATTAATGAAGCCGGCGGCATCGCCCATTTAGCCCCGGATTATGAAAAACTCATTCGGTCTGGCACCGATGGCATCATTGCCGAGGTTGAGCAATTTCAGAGTCGAGCCCCCGAAAAATCGGAAAGGTGGTATTTCTATGAAGCGGTGAAAATCATTGCTGAGGCCCTGGCTCAGTTTGGAGAGAGGTACGCTGTTCTTGCAGGAAACATGGCAAAAGAAGAGCCAGACCCGGCTCGCAAAAAAGAGCTGGAAGCTATCGAACAGATTTGTCGGCGTGTGCCGAGGAAAGGGGCAAGAACATTTCATGAGGCCATCCAGTCTTTGTTTTTTGCTCAGATCGCCATAAATCTCGAGAGCTTAGATAACGCCATCTGTCCCGGAAGAATGGATCACTATCTTTTTCCATATTACGAAAGAGACCTTGAAGGCAGGTTGATTTCCAGAGAAAAAGCAAAAGAATTGATCGCAGCCTTTTCGATTAAGATGTCCGAGATCATTCCCGTTTTCCACAATCGTCTCACGCGCTTTCATGGCGGCATGTTCAACGGCCAGGTGGTCACGGTGGGCGGCACCGATTCTCAGGGCAACGATTCTACTGATGAGCTCAGCTACATTTTCTTGGAAGTCATGGACGAGCTGAGAATGAGACAACCCAACTATCATGCCAGAGTGCACCCAGAATCTCCCGAAGAATATACCAACAAGATCAATGAAATCCTTGCGGCTGGCAGCAATTCTCCAGCCCTGTATAATGATGAAGTTATTGTCAAGACCCTTTGCCAACAGGGATACAAGACTGAAGATGCGCGAAATTACACCGCGGTAGGATGTGTTGAACCCGTGGCTCAGGGTAAGAGTTTTGCCTCGACCGATGCTGCCTTGTTCAATGTTCCGATCATGCTTGAGCTGGCGCTGAATGAAGGGAAAAGATTCGGCTCTTTGATTCGCTCCGGAGCTAAAACCAAGCCGGTCTCGAAAATGAAATCTATGGTCGAGGTCTGGCAGGCTTTTGAAACTCAACTCAGATTCCAGTTAAACAAACTCATAAAAGACCTCCAAGCGGTGGAATTGGCCAATAGAAAATGCCATCCAACTCCGTTAACCAGCATGTTGCTGGACGGCTGCCTGGAGTCCGGCACCTGCTCGACTGCTGGAGGGGCCACGTACAATTCTTCTGGAATTCAATGCGTCGGCCCGGCAGATACCGGTGATGCCCTGTACGCCATAGAAGAAACCGTGTTCGTAGAAAAGAAAATAACATTAGCAAATCTAGTAAAGATGCTAAAACGCAATCTCAAAGACGAGCCCTGGCGAGCACATCTCCGCGGCCTGAAAAAGTTTGGCAATGATGAAGAGGAAGTAGATCGCTGGACCATTTATGTGATTGAAGAATTTACGAAAATTTTAAGCGAGTATAAAAATACCCGGGGCGGGAGCTATGTCACCGGTCTGTATTCTGTGACCGCCCATCAATACTTTGGTCAGGTCACCGGCTCACTGCCGCATGGTCGCAGAAAGGGGGAAGGCTTTGCTTCAGGCATAGCCCCGGTCAATGGCATGGACCGCAACGGGCCAACTGCCTTAATAAACTCAGTAAACCGGCTTGACTTCACAAAAATTGCCAATGGCGTTAATTTTAATGTTAAATTCGACAGTCATTGTCTGCGAGGCAAAGTAGGGCTCCTGGGCCTTGGCAGTCTGATGAAGACCTATTTTCGCCGGGGAGGCATGCAGGTGCAGGTCAATGTCATGGACCCGGCCATTCTCCTGCAAGCTCGTGATAATCCTGAACTATATCCAAATCTGCTGGTGCGAGTCTCGGGATACTCCGCCTACTTTAATGACTTGACGCCGGAGATGAAAGATGAGATAATCAGACGGACGTTTCTGACGGTATGAGGAATCACGGGTATAGGGGTATAAGGTATAAGTATTCGGCTAATCTCTACCTTTCGAAATTAAAGGCTTCAGAAAATGGATGAAAAAGAAATGGCGCTTCCATGAAAATAGTAGTGGACGAAAGTGTGAGTTATAGTGTCGTTTCTTGAAGTGCGGTGCTTATTAATATTTTAGCTTTAGAGAGAGGAGTAATTGCTTGCTTTCATAAAGCTATTTTGTTAATTCTCTATATCTCTTATTCATGGTCACCTCTTCCCTCCACTGTATATATAAAATCTTCCTAGTCATTCGGAATAATATCTCACTACCATAACATTTTTCTAATTTCCGGAGGGTGTGGAAACTTCCCCTGATGGAGATTGAATTTCTGCAATATCTCCTACCAACCACGCAGACCGCTTGCTCCTACAACCAACCACTCTTTGAGTAAATCCATCTTAGTTTTTTCCTAAATCTTGAATCTAAGATTGCTAAGGATTGAAATGTCTTTGTCCTGCACCTACGTTCTTGTTGTCAAAAAAACTGTTGACATTAAGGGATTAAATTCGTATTATTCGATTGAACGATTGTTCAACTGTACATTTTATGAAGGTTTGTACAATGCCTGACCATACTGTATGTGAAGCTATTTTTGTTGACGAAAAAAAAGTAAAAGCTGTCGAAAAAAAGCTAGCAACTGATGGACATATCTTTCAATTGACTGAGACCTTTAAACTTCTCGGCGACCCTACCCGTTTGAAAATCATTTTAGCACTGAAAGAAGAGGAGCTCTGTGTGTGCGATCTGGCCTCCTTGTTAGGCGTCAGCCGGTCGGCAATCTCCCACCAACTTCGATTGCTGAAAAATTTGAGGTTGGTCGCATTTCGACGAGAAGGAAAAGCAACGTACTATTCTCTAGATGACACCCACATCAGCGAACTCATTGAAGCCGCTATGGAGCATCTGCATGAATAGGGCGAGAGAAAAAGACATAGTTGCGAGCTTAAAATAGATATGACATCCCAAAAGGACGAATTTTCAATAATGCCAGAGGACACGCTTAAATCTGAAGAACTGCAATTAGAAGGCTTCCATTGTGTTGACTGCGCGGATACCATCGAAAAAACCGTGGCGAAACTGAATGGCGTTCATCAGGTCAAAGCCAATTTTGCCTCGGGAAAAGTGAAGATCAGCTACGATCCTGTCACAGCGCACTATGAAGACTTGGTCCGAAGTGTTGAGCGAATCGGCTACAGAGTCAAGCATGATGCCTTTAAGATTTCTGAAGAAAGGAACATCTGGCAAGAGCGAGAGTTTATCTTCACAATACTTTCTGGATTGCTGCTAGGAATTGGATTAGCCACCCATTTTTTCACAAAGAATCCCGTTCTGGTAGATATTGTAGACCGAGGTGTCACTGCCTCAGCCATATTATTTCTTGCTGCCATTTTCTTCGGGGCTTATTATTTCAGCCGGGAAGGTTGGGCCTCGATTAAGAATTTAAGGTTCAATATGGATTTTCTCATGTCCCTGGCCATTGTAGGCGCCGTGATTATTGAAGAATATGTGGAAGCCGCCAGCCTGGCCTTTTTATTTTCTTTGGCAGAACTCTTAGAAAACTATGCCGTGGAGCGTGCCAGAAAATCCTTACGCGAATTGATGAGGTTGACCCCTGACGTTGCACGAATCAAAAGACAGGGACAAGAAATCACCGTTCCGGTTGATGAGGTTAGAATAGGTGATATCTTAATCGTACGGCCTGGTGAAAGAGTTGCCTGTGATGGGGTAATTGCAGAAGGCATTTCCAGCCTTGACCAATCCCCCATCACCGGAGAATCTGTGCCAGTTACCAAAGAAAAAGGCGCAAAGGTTTTTGCCAGCTCTATCAATATGGAAGGATATTTAGAGGTACGCATTACGGAGACCACAGAAAATACCATGTTAGCCCGCATCATACACTTGGTGGAAGAAGCTGAGGTCCAGAAGGCTCCCAGTGAACGGTTTGTGGACAGGTTCGCCAAAATCTATACCCCGACAATCGTAGCTATTGCAATCGTGGTTGCCACGGTTCCGCCACTAATGTTCAGTGCTGTTTTTAAGATCTGGTTCATAAAAGCATTAACACTTTTGGTGATCGCTTGTCCGTGTGCTTTAGTCATCTCAACACCTGTTTCGGTTGTTTCAGCCCTGACCAGCGCCAGTCGAAATGGCATATTAATTAAAGGTGGGGTTCACTTGGAAGAAATGGCTAACATAGATGTCATTGCTTTAGACAAAACGGGCACCCTGACTCAAGGCCGCTTAAAAGTCACGGAGGTGATTCCTGTGAATGGAAAAGCCAAAGAAGAGGTTTTGAAGGTGGCGGCATCCTTAGAAATGAAGAGCGAACACCCGATTGCCAAAGCCATTGTGGAATCCGCCTCTGGCTTAGAACTGGAAGAGGTCAGGGACTTCGAAGCCATACCTGGTAAGGGTGTTTGGGCAAAACTAAACGGGCAAAAATACTATGTAGGCCGCCCAGAACTTTTCAACAACATTTCTGTTCAACTTCCAAATCAAGAGTTACAATTACTGCAAAGTCAGGGAAAAACCACCATGCTGGTGGGAACTGAATCAGAAATTGTCGGCATGATTGGCCTTTCCGACCAAATTCGTGAGGAGGCCGCAGAGACCATTGCCAAACTACAAGCTTCTGGAAAAGAGGTCGTTATGATCACGGGGGATAATGAGGAAACCGCTAAAGCTATTGGTAAGAAATTAGGTATTACACACTTCCATGCTGGCCTACTCCCGCAAGACAAAGTCGAGGAAATCCACTTCTTGCAACAGAAACTCGGGAAAGTGGCCATGGTAGGGGATGGAATTAACGATGCACCTGCTTTAGCGACGGCCAACGTAGGTATCGCCATGGGCGCGGTCGGTACGGACACGGCCTTAGAAACCGCCGATATAGCGCTCATGTCCGACGATTTATCCAAGCTGCCCTATTTGGTGGAACTCAGCAAACGTTCAAGAGGAATCATCAAGCAAAACATTTGGACTTCAATTTTACTTAAATTCTCATTGGCTGTCGGAGTTTTTCCAGGGGTGGTTTCTTTGGTCATAGCTGTCATGGTGGGTGACATGGGAGCTTCATTAGCCGTGACAAGCAATGCCTTGCGACTCGCTCACATCAAGGCACCATAAAATTTGATTTAGAATGCACATCTTATTTTTTTCTTTCTTAGCAGCGGGTGCTACGGTATTAGGTGGTGGCATTCCCCTGTTACATAGGAAACTTAGCCAAAAAATTCTGACCTTGTTGGTTGCATTTTCGGCAGGTGTCCTACTGTCCACAGGTCTCAACCATATGGTAGTAGAAAGCTACGCCGAAGCCGGACGTTGGGCTATGCTCTCCGTGAGTTTGGGATTCATCGTTCTGTATGGATATGAGAAAATGGCCATGATTCACGCGTGTCGCGAGGAACATTGCGACATCCACCACTTTGGTAATTCAGCCTTATTTGGCATGGGTTTCCACAGCTTCTTAGATGGTTTTGCCATTGCCGTGAGCTTTGAGTTCGAAAAGACTTTGGGGATTTTAGTAGTTGTGGCGGTTCTGCTTCACCGGCTGCCAACAGGCATTTCTACTGCCTCTATTATGTTGGCTAACAATTTCCACAAAGCAAAGGCTTGGAGAATCTTAAGCATCATTGGTGGATTGGCAGTTGTTGGCGCGCTGTTTGGAATTTCGGTTCCTTTTGATGGTCACTTTTTGCTGAGCTTAACAGTCGGTCTCTCCGGGGGTACGTTTCTCTACATTTCGACCAGTGACCTTCTGCCTCTGGCACATGAAAACTACCAGGACTATAGAGTACCGATCTTCTTCTTAATGGGCTTTTTAGGGATTCTTGGGACGAGCTTTCTTAGTGGATAAGATTGCTCATGGCAAATTGACTTCTTGAGGGAGGGAGGAACATACTATGAAAAAGTTAGCCTTATGCATTTTTCTGATATTCGGGACTCTTCATGGTTCATCGGCGTTGGCGCAAGGAAAGAAGTCTGAATTTACTGTTGGTGGGGGTCTATCGCTATTGTTGACCCCTGACAGTGTGAAGGATTTCTACAACACCGGGTTCCAAGGAGTAGCCGGATTTGGATTCAAAATTATGTCGCATCTATTAGTCGGGGGGAGCTTGTCTTACAACAATTTCGGTCTCGATAAAACCGCGCTTTTGGAGTCTGTTGGCACGCCTTCTGGCTCCAATATCGACATAGTAGGCGGAACAATTAATCTGGTAGAGATACTCGCTGTGGTAAAATACTATTTCTTGTCTAATGAAAAATCACCAAATATTTACTTGCTGGGTGGTCCAGGCCTTAGTTGGGGTAGGATTTCGCAAGTGACAGTGCTTATTCCTAATCAAAAACCCTTTACACAAAATAGCGAAACCGATACCAATTTTACACTCGCAGGCGGTTTGGGAGTCAGATTCAGAGTCGGTGCCAACACAAATTTGTTCATCGAAGGGCGCTACAGTGCTTTAATCAGCGGCGGAGAGGACTTAACTTATGTTCCTCTAAAAATTGGTGTCATATTTTAGGTTACGCTGACATTGGGGGAAACCAGCATCAGCATGGATGAAGATTGAATTGTCTTTTGATTATTCGAGCAAATTACTTGTAGAAAGTGTTTACATTCAGGAGTTATCCACATTCATAAAGTAGCCCCAATTACAATAATGTCATCCATGCTCTTTTTTCATATTCATAGCTATAATTATGAATTTAATTCAGTTATTTCGTTTTGTAAAATTGAGTGATTTGGTGAGTTTAATAATCATCGATTTAATATATTGTTTTATCTTATCTTACATCTTACTGTTTGCCAGGTTCAGTTGATTCAATGATAATTAAATTGTTTTTTTGTGCTAATTCGCAAGTTTTTCTTATTTTAAAGGTTTTGGAAATCACTCTTCCGGTATTAAAAAATTTAATTGTTTATCCACAACTTATTAACACTTCGTGGAAAACTCCGTAATTCACTACAAATTTAAGACTTCCTTCAGCCAAGTTGAAGAAATATTTTGAAGCTTTAGTCTGATTTTGTTTTATGGAACGTTCTCAGAAGTTGCTCAACGACCCAGTCAGGAACTTCCAGTTGCGGATAATGGCCCACATCGGGAAGTTCCAAAAGATCAGCTTGGGGTAGGTGTTTGCGAATTTGCTCAGAGATGTTCCGCCCGGAAACAGGATCTCCCAAACCCCAAATAAAGCGAATCGGGATGTCGCAAGTCGCCAAAGTCGATTCCCAGCGAGCTTTGAATTTCTGGCGCTCTGATAAATATTGAATCAGTTTGTGATAATTCCGAACACCTTTATGTCGCTTAATCGCATGCCAATGCTGGCTGAGCTCTGAATCGGATATGGGATGCAATCTGGAAAATATAGAGGTGAATCGTTTTTTAAACATACGTTCACTGAGAATCCGTGAAATCATAGCCCCAAAAAGTGGTTTTTGTAGGAGTTTTTGGATACGTAATGGTTGGATGTAATCGACATAAATCCCACCATTTAGCATGACGACTCTCTCTATGTTCGTACGAAGCCGTCCCTCTTTCTGGCGACAAAGCAGCTCAAGTGCTACGGTATCACCATAATCGTGGGCCACCAAACCAGTTTTTTCCACGCCCAAATGTCGCCAGATGGCCTCGGTGAAATCGGCTTGCTCAAACAAACTGTACTGATGGTCTCTGGGCTTGTCCGAATCACCAAATCCCAGGAAATCAAACATCAGCAATCGATAATGGACTTTGAGTTTGTCAACCAGCTTCACCCAGTCCCAGGAACAGGTAGGGAAACCATGCAGGAACGTGAGCCAGGAACCGGTTCCTACAATTTGACAGAAGATGTGGAATCCGTCAGAGTGCGTGGAATCGTCTTCTTTGGCAGGTATCACCATGATGCGTTCGCCTGCTGCGAACCAATCTTCCATCTGTTGCATACGCCGTTTACTGTAAAGACATTTGTAGCGATAGTGTTACACCATGATTGGTATTTGAGTTTCCGGCTTAACAACCGTGTACCGCAATTCAGTTACACCTAATCAGCCGTAATCGGCGATTCTTTTGTGGGATTTTCCACATTTGGTTCACCTAATTGTCCTTCGGTCGCGGCCACCGTAGTTGCAACCGTGGCATCGCCAGTCACGTTAGTAACGGTTCTACACATATCCAAAATACGGTCCACGCCGAGGATGAGAGCAATCCCGGCGCTTGGCACGTGCACGGCTTCTAAGATAATCACCAGCATGATAATTCCAGCTCCCGGTACCGCCGCGGTGCCAATGGAGGCTAAGACGGCCGTGAGAATGATGGTCAATTGCGCACCAATATCTAAATTCATGCCCAGTGCCTGCGCGATGAAAACAGCCGCAACCGCCTGGTAAAGAGCAGTCCCATCCATATTAATAGTGGCGCCAAGGGGCAAAACAAATGACGAGACTTCTTCAGAAACCCCGAGATTCTTCTCGCAGCGCTCCATCGTAACCGGCAGCGTCGCACCGCTTGAGCTGGTAGAAAATGCCAGTAACTGTGCCGGACCAATGCCTTTTAAGAAAGTGCCCAAAGACATCGGAGTGAAGAGTTTTAACATCGTTGGGTAAGTGACAAACATTTGTACAATCAGGCCAGCAATCACCGCCAAACAATAAAACCCGAGAGCGCTTAGAAGCTCCACGACTTCGGACAAATTATCTTTGGCCACTACATTTATCGTATCGGCAATAAGAGCAAAGACACCAATGGGAGCCATAAGCATAATACTGTCTACCATTTTTATGACCACATCATTGAGCCCTTGAAAAAATCCAAGAAAAGGTTTGGCTCGATCCGGGGGAATCTGAATTAAACCGATGCCAACAAATATAGAAAAAAACACAACCTGAAGCATGTTGCGATTGCTGGAAGCAGAATCAAAAAAATTACTTGGAACCATGTCAACCAAGGGCTGTAAGGGACCTCGTTCCTTCGCTTCTTCCGCAGCCGCCTCGCGTTCTTGAACATCCTGCCGGTAAGTGGCTTGCAGCTTTGTTCGCATCTCCTGTGGAACGCTATCGCCGGGCTGCAACCCATTCACAATAATCAGGCCGATGGTCACGGATATGGCAGTGGTTAGAACATAAATGGTAATTGTTTTACCGCCAATTCTAGAGAGTTTTCTTAAATCAGAAAGAGAAGCGACTCCCGTAACCAGAGATCCAAGAACCAAAGGGATAGCAATAAGCTTGAGCAAATTGATGAAAATCTTGCCAAGCGGGGCAATCCAAGCCGCAGTAAAGCTTCCCCATCCATTGATCGCAGCAATAATACCATAGAACAGACCAAGAACCATTCCGATAATGATTTGCCAGTGTAGCTTCAATTTCATAAGTCCCTCCGGATTTGTTTCGATAGTGTCTCAATGCTGTGATGCGCCCGTGACTTTCTCATCTAAGTTAGAGCGATAGAGTTGACTCGTTGATAGTTGGACTGAAGTTAACAAAATTTGACATATAAGTAAAGGAAAAATACTTTCATCAATAATTGCGTCATGCGTGGGCTGACTAGTACTCATGGTTTTGCGAATAATTGTGGACGCCCTACAATCCTATTTTTTAGTTGACAACCAATAATGATTGTCTTAACTTTGTTTCACTCCATGTATTTACCCTGCGACATGCGCCATGAACATATACACTGCAGGCTGCAATTTAATAAGGTCAAGACATGGTTGGTAAAACAATTTCACATTACAAATTCCAAGCGAATGGATAGCGCAACTACAAATTAGCAGAAATGTGGACAGAGAGGTTAGCGGAACGAAAAAGGTCTATTTTTGTGACAATGCTATGATAAACTCGTTTGGCAAAACCATATCACACAACAAAATCCTCGAGAAGCCGCCGACCTTCGTCGGGGCAGGCCCCGAAAAAATCGAGGTAAATCGGTTTAATATCGGAAGATTCTCATGATTGGGCAGCAAATATCACATTATCGAATTTTGGAAAAGTTGGGTTCGGGCGGCATGGGCACCGTTTACAAAGCGCAGGACACGAAGCTCGACCGCTTCGTCGC
>JBHIAW010000095.1:0-11262 GCA_046758765.1 bacterium | reverse complement strand
GACGCAAGAAATATTACTGCAATATGGCAATTCTTATTATTGCTTGTATTCCAAAGGCATTTGAGCAAGAATGTTCTTGATAGCTCTTCAAAAAATGCAATTCCAATCCACAAAACAGGGCCGAACCAGATAATCATCAGTAAAGGATTGTTTGCCAGGTCTATCATAACATTTATCAATTCTGTATTTGGCGGATTGTTTCTTGGCAATGATTTCTCTGATGTTGGGATTGGAAATCTCGGGAAGAATTCGTCCTATTCGAGGATTTTCAGAAACTGATTCCCCCTTTTCAATCAGGTAACTTACAAACCTTGCTGCGCGTTGGGGACTGTCTTGCGAAATAAAATCTTCGATGTCAGATAGTCTATCTAAGGCTTCCTGCGTCCATACGACCCTCACTTAGGACCTCTTTGACGTCTTTTCTCCAGTTCCTCTTTCAATTCGTTTGATGTATAGACATTACCCGATTCAGCGTCCGAAAGCCCTCGGTTAACCGAATCAAGAAAGTGTCTTTTGTAGACGAGTTCGTCGTATTCGGAAGGCGATAACAGAACCCCGGCAGGTCTCCCGTTTTGCGTAATAACTAACGGATGCCCACTATTCTGAACACTCTTGAGCCACTTAGAAAGACCTGCTTTAAACTCACCAATAGGGACAATGTCGCTTGAAATATTGAGACGTTTCATGTTGTGCTCCGTATTTAATTTGATCCACTATTCAGGTTTGAATATAGGGTAAAATATGGACTTTTCCAACTGAATTTTTAGCTCTAACGGCAAAACTCACTTACCTTGTCCGCATAGAACAAGACTTTCGACAAAAAACGAACTCTCAATTTACCACCAAAACGAAATTCGCTCCCCTGCGGGCAAGGTCAAGTGCAGTGATGTACATGCCAAATCCCTGTACCCTTCGACTATGCTCAGGGCCGGCTCTGTGTCATGGATAGATCTGGGAACGTCTTATTTCACCGTAATATGCAAAACGATTTTGAAATTTTCAAGCAATTCGTGCAGATAGTTCAACGTTGCAGTTGATTAGAATTTTGAAAGAACAGATAATAAGGTTCAGTTGATGCATTGGAGGGCTTTTTTCTCTTGACTTTTTACCTTTAATTATATGTTAGAGTTATGAACTCATGGAAATACATCACACTTGTTGAATCGCTCAAAAAAAAACTACTAACATCGCAAAATCTACTTGACAACTAAACATGTATGACTTATGTTGTTAGTAACCCATTAGGTTACAATGCGGCTAATGATTAAAAGTCATAATCTCTTCTATGTGCTTTGATAAGATCTTTTAAACACAAGGGATTAGAGAAATTTTTTACAATGGTATGACTAAGGGTATTCAAGCCAAACATGCTGAAAAATTAGCAGACATTTTAGATTTATTAGATGCTGGCGATACGATTCAAGTCATGAATTTACCGGGTTCCAGGTTACACAAATTACAGCCTAAAAAAGAAGAAATCTGGGCAGTTAATGTGTCTGGAAACTGGAGAGTTACATTCAAGTTTGTAAATGGTGATGCCTATATGGTCGATTACATTGATTACCATTAGATACTGCAAATCAATATAGGAAATAATCATGTCCATGAAAGACAGAAAAAGATGTCCTGGTCACCCAGGCCGTATACTCAGAAATCTGTACTTAAAGCCATTATCAATTCCGAACACAAAATTGGCTGAAATACTTGGTGTATCTCGAAAAACCATTTCTTCTATCGTTAATGAACGCAAATCGGTAACCCCCGATATGGCCTTACGCTTATCCCAAGCCTTTCCTAACTCCACGGCTGAAAGCTGGTTGAACTTGCAAAAAAACTATGATCTGTGGCAAACGGCTCATAATACTCATGACTGGAAATCTGTTCGTGCAATATCATCAGTACAAACAGACCCTTCTCAAAACATAGTATTCTGACGCAAAGCTGAGTTGCAGCAGGTGACAGGGCACATAACTTTATGTAAAAGCAGAGCTTCCGAAGCCCTGCCGTCAACTCCAGCTATTGTTAGGCTGTCTCCTTTATTTACAGTACTTACATTTATCACGATTAATGAGTCGCTTATTTAAACTTTTCCCTGTTTTGTTTCATTCGGTAAAGCACATGTGGCATGCCTGAATGAATGTCACACTGATATTTAACCCCACTTTTTCCATAACCCCTTAATTTTAGATATTCGATGAAATGATTATCCTCCAAATATTTTCATAGGCCAAAAGAGTCTCAGGTGGCGCAGAACCTTCCTGCGGGGAGACCCCACCTGAGCATTTTCAAAAATGTAACAAAGTATTAAGTTTTTGTCAAGGTCGTTTTTTTTATTTCTTGTAAAACTTCAACAGTCTGAAGTGTTTTCACATTTCCAAGAGAGTCAAATTTTTTGATGAAGAAACAAATATTTTATTTGTTTATATTTTTATTTTGTAGAGTCTTGAACTTTTCAAGCATTGAAGCATTAAATTCATCAATGAATTACCAACCATTTACAAGGATAGAACAGCTGTATTAAATCTGTGAAGCATCTCCTTCTAAAAGTTTTGTTAATCTTTGTTTGTTACTTGGTGACCAGCGCCACGCTTATTTCTCAAGAGATTCGGGTTGAGGATTTAACATTCAAAGGCAATAAGGAGTTATCCTCTGGCAAATTAAAAAAGGCCATCCTCACGCAAGCCAATCCTTGGACTCGCTTTTTTCTTTTTTGGAAAAAATCTAAAATCTTTGACAAGGATATCTTCCTTAATGATTTACTTAGGATTGAAAGATTTTATCATCAAGAGGGGTATCTGGAGGCCCGGGTCACCCGTTACGATTTGCTTTACAACAAAAAAGGTGATGAAGTTAACATTGTTATTTATATTAATGAAGGCCAACCGACTAAAGTAGAAAAGGTTGAGTTTTTGGCGGCTGATCACGTTGAGCTTCCTCTGCGCCCTGAAAAATTAATAAAAATGGTAACGCTCAAAAAAGGTAAGCGATACCGGGAAATGGACCTGAAATTGGACTATGACAAAATAATCGAGAAGTTCAGTAACTTGGGCTATCCTTATATTGAAGCCAGAGTCAAACCATACATCGATAGGCAAAATTACACGGTGCGGCTGGAATGGTTTCTTGACCCTGGCCCATTGAGTACGTTTGGCGAAATTGAAATAGCGGGTAACAGGAGCATTTCGGATAAAGTCATTCGTCGTGGTCTGGGATTCAGGCAAGGGGACCGCTTTGTCCAGAAGAAGCTGGTGAGTGCCCAGAGTCAAATTTATCGGTTAGAATTATTTCAATTTGTAAGTCTCAAGGCCACCAATCTTGAACATCATCCCAATCAGATCCCCATAGAAGTTAGAGTCAAAGAGACGAATTTGAGGACGCTAAAGTTTGGTGTGGGATACGGTTCGGAGGAGTCTTTTCGGGTTACGGCCAACTGGCGCCATCGTAATTTTCTCGGTGGCGCTCGCATTCTCAGGGCCGAGGCCAAACATTCAACAAAATTACTGCCACTGAATTTGCAATTAGTACTCAGCCAGCCTTATTTTCTCAGCAACAAGAACGACCTAATAGCCAAGCCGTTTTTTATTTGGCAGGATGAAAAGAGTTTTGAAGCACGCAGAATAGGCTTGGAAACCACATTTAACCGACAACTGACCAGGAAAACCAACTTCTTCATAACCTCGCGTGTCGAACGAGACACGGTCAGAGTCAAAGGCGAGGTGGCGGTGGCGGAGCTGCAAGATTTGTATAATAAGTCTATTTTGCAGGTGGGGGTGCGCCGAAATTCAACGGATCAATTATTTTCACCAACGCGAGGCTCGATTTCCTCCATAGTAGCAGAAGAGGCGGGCAGGTTTTTGCAGACCCGATTTAGATATCTAAAATTATTTGCAGAATATCGAAAGTATCGCACGATAAGGCCAGGATATGTATTCGCCTTTCGAATGTTTATGGGCGTCATGAAACCGATTCGAGGCAGCACCGTGACCCCGGTTGAAGAGCGATTTTTTTCCGGCGGCAGCTATTCTGTTCGGGGATGGACTCGGCAACGCTTGGGTCCGGTACAACCAAGCAAATCGGATGATGATAAAACCATTTTCATACCAAAAGGAGGGAATAGTATCGTCGAGGGTAGCTTTGAGCTTAGGAATCCCATCTACAAAGATTTTTCAGGGGCGATTTTTTTAGATTACGGCAATGTCTGGGAGGATTGGAACGGCTTTGATTTACTCGGTCTGAGATATGCTATTGGAGCCGGAATTCGCTACAATACTTTCATCGGCCCTTTCCGGCTCGACTTCGCATGGAAACTAAACAAACAGCCTCATGATGACAGCAATTTTGAAATTCACATAAGCATTGGCCAAGCGTTTTAGGATGAATAAAATAATAAAAGTCATTTCAATTATTCTACTCTCTCTGATTATCTTAGGTATTGTATTCGTCGTCTTCACTCAAACGTCCATCTTTAAATCGTGGTTAAAGAGTAAAGCGATTGCTTGGGCTCAGTCTCATCTCAACGGACAGATTGAGCTAAGCGCCTTGAAGGGTAACCTGTTCACCTATTTTCAGTTAGAAGGTCTTGCCATTCATTTAGAAAACGAGCCTATAATTAGGGTCAAACGTGCGTCTTTGCACTACGACCTCTTTTCACTTTTATTTAAGAAATTGGTCTTTCGTCAAATTGTTTTAGAAGCGCCTGAATTGAAATTGATTCAGCACGATGACCAGATTTGGAATTTAGCCAAATTATTGAAACCAACAGGAACAACTGGTGAAGCACAAGACCGTCAAAATCTGTTGAAGCTTAGCTGGAAAATTGAGCTCCCCAAAGTCCAAATTGTGTCCGGTGCGGCTGAACTCAAGACCAATAAAACTGTACCATGGGATATACCTAAGAAAGTAAGAAATCTTGAGTTGAACCTTGGTCTGTGGTATTCAGAAGGTCGGGTCAAATTATCTTTGGAAGAACTGGGTTTTAATACAGAAGAACCAGACTTTAAAGTCCAAACGATTCATTCCAAATTACAACTTAATCCTGACAACTTAGAGGCACAAGATTTTGAAATAGAAACAGAGTCCTCGAAATTCACCTCGAAATTGGATGTGAAGAATCTTAGGAATCCAATCTTGCACTTCTTAATTAAGGGACACCCTATCTCTTTGGCAGAGATCCGTAAAGCCGTACCGGTGTTGAAGCTTTATGGTAATCCGCGGTTTGATTTGGAAGCCCAAGGCCCTTTGGACGATCTGGATGTAAAATGCAATCTTTGGGTTGGGCGCGGCACAATTGAGATTTTGGGAAATCTTCAAGTAAAGGCGCCGCCGTACGGATATCGTTTGCGTGGAAACGTTGCCAATTTCAATTTGGCCGAAATCACCAATCAACCAAACCTCGCCAGCAACCTTAATTTTGATTTTAATGTTCAAGGGAAAGATATTGCTTGGGGGAAAATAGATGCCCAAATTTTCTGCAAATTTGATTCAAGTAAAGCCATGGGAAAGTCCTTCAAGGAATCTCTATTAGAGTTAGACATAAGAGGAGATTCTCTAAACTTTATCGTCGATGCTTTGGTAGAAGGGGCTTCCGCAAATTTCTCTGGCCAGTTTATTTCAAAAATCAAGCTGCCAATCTATCAAATCACAGGTAAGATTCGGGATTTGAATTTAGGGCGATTTTTTCAAACCGAGAGGATTTCCTCTGATTTTGACCTGAATCTTAATTTAAGTGGGCAGGGATGGAATCATGATTCCATGTCCGGAAATCTAACTTTGCAGTGCTGGCCTTCCCATATCAACCAGATTCTCATTGACTCGGCTTATTTCGATCTTCGGTTAAGAAATCATAAATTGAATTTGAATGCGTTTACTATTTCATCACCTTTAGCGAAGATTTTGGCTGAGGGAGAAATCTCCATCCAAAAACAAAACCATCTCAAGCTGGATGCAAATTTTGTGGACTTTTCAGTTCTCTCAAAGGCTTTACCTATTGATTCTCTTTGGGGCAAAGGCAATTTGTCTTGTAGCTTTGAGGGACCTCTGGACTCACTGGTTGTCGGAGCAAGCTTGGACTTAACCGGGGTGGGAGCCGTAGATTTAGATATCGCACAATTCCAGGGCGACTTATCAGGCCTGTTTTCTAAACAGGGAAACCATTTCCAATTTGAGGGCAAGGCGTCCGATGCTACCGCTTTTGGCATTGAAGACATCCACACAAATTTCAAAATTAATTACTCAGATTCTCTATCCCAGTTTGCATTTGAAGTTCAGCAAGGGGACAACTTATCTGTGGGAAGCCAAGGAAAGTTTGCGTTTGATCCGCATGGCTATCATATCAATTTGGAAGATTTAGGGATTGAGTATTTTGGTCAAAATTGGCGAAAAATTGAACCGGAAACAAAAATTCAATTCCTAAATTCAGAATTTAGCATCTCTCAACTGGTCCTCGCTTCTGAAGACCAATCCTTCACTCTTTTTGGCAAATTATGCCCTAGTGGAAATAGTGAATTGACTATCGAGTTAGCCAATTTAGATATTGCAAAGTTAGGCTCCTTGTTTGAACCCGAGCCCAATTATGAGGGTCGTCTCAATATTGCTGCCCTTTTTTCCGGATCAATGGAAAAGCCTTCACTTTTTGGAAATGTTAATCTTAGTCAAGGAAGGTATTTTGACGTACTATTTGACAGATTTTCAGGTCATTTCGAATACAAAAACAATGCGTTTTTCTGGAAATGTTTAGTTTCCAAGACCGAAAGTGATAGCCTGTTGGAATCCAGTGGATTTCTTCCTGTGAATGTTTCTTTAACACCATTTGAATCTGAATTGCTTGAAGATGAGCCTTTGGAATTTAAGATTAGTACCCGTGGCTTAGACCTTTCATTTCTTGAGGCATTTTCTAAGAACATCAGAAACATTGAGGGCACGCTGGTTGCTGATGTTGTGCTGAGCAATACATTGAATGACTTAAGAGGGGTCGGGCCAATTAGATTGTTTCATGGCAAGTTTGACATACCAGAATTGGGAACAAAATATAGAGATGTAGATTTAGTTTTGGTTCTAAAAGGCAAGGAGCTGAAGATCAATGACTTCCGACTGAAATCAGGTGACGGCGATTTACGAATAGTCGAAGGCAGTCTGTCTCTTTCAGAAAAAACGCTTGAAAATTTTAACGCTCATTTCAAAGCTAAGAATTTTGAATTGATGAATAATAAAAAGATGCAAGCAATAGTAAAAGGAGATATTAAATTCTCTGGCAGCATTCAAGCGCCGGTATATTCTGGAGAATTGACCGTGACCCAAGCTCGAATATATTATCCTGCGTGGCTGGAAGAGGATACTGCGGTCGAATTAAATGAAAGACCGTTTTTTGTAATTTCCTCTGATTCGGTTGAATTTGACACATCTGGTGCCATCCGGTTCCAAAAATCATTCAAAGGTCCTGAAAGTCCATTGAGTGAGACCCAGCTTTATAAAAGCCTGAGGGGGGATGTGTCGATCTATTTTCCGAGAAACACCTGGATTCGAAGTCAGCAAGCTAATATAGAAGTGGAAGGGGAACTTGTGCCGTTAAAAGAGGGTCCCGAAATTGCTCTATTTGGGGCATTTTCAGCAATTCGGGGCTATTATGAATTGCTAGGCAATCGCTTCCAGATTAAGGAAGGCGAATTGGTATTCAACGGGGAACTTGAACCAAACCCGGAAATATACATTGAAGCTGTCTATGAATTCCAAGACCTAACCGCGGAGGACCCGCAGAAGCATGAAATAAAAGTTTTGGCAACCGGTACGTTACAATTCCCGCAGTTTAAGTTTACGTTGGATGATCAAGAAGCTGAGCAGAAAGATATTCTCTCCTTTTTGTTGTTTGGACGTAGTTTTGATGACTTAACTCTTGGACAACGAACCAGCGTTTCGGATGATTCTGGTTTAGAGAACAAAGCAACCGGCTTTATTACGGGTCAGGTTTTGAGTCGGCTAACGAGTAAATTGGGAAACGAGTTGAGGTTGGATGTCATACAAATTGAAAGCGGTAAGAATTTGGCGGACACAAAAGTGCGCATCGGTAAATACATTACGCCCGATGTGTTCGTTAGCGTAAGCCAAGATTTTGGTGCAGAGGGCGACCGAAAAGTTGAATTGGAGTATGAAATTCCCAAGAAGATTTTATTTTTTAATTTGTTATTGCAGGCATCCAGAGAAAGAAAGGGCGACACGGCTCTGGACGTGATTTGGAAGATTGAATGGTGATGACGGCCCAGGTTGTCATCGTGAGCAAAATAAATACGAATGATGAAAATACAAAATTCAAAACGGTTTAGAACATTTGAATTTCGGGTTTTGAATTTTGTTTCGATATTCGAGTTTCGAATTTCGGTATTCGTGTTTATTCTTCGATGCAATTGCTGAATAGAAGATGTAACCACTTAATTTAGTCTCGAAATCGAAAATAATTGTCATAATTTTCTGCATTTGTCTTCACTTTGTAGGTATATTCTAATGGACTGTCGCGGGGGAATAAATGCAGTTCTTTTAGATGTTTAAGATTCAGCAGAAATGGAGGATTTTATGAGTAGGGGTGGAAATCAAATCAGGGGGCAGAAACTTGGGGTCCTTATTGAGCAATTAGAGAATCTTGATGATTGGGGGGATATTAGAAAGGTAGAGGAGATTGCTTCATACGGACCAAAAGTTGTTCCCTATCTCGAAGATATTTTACTGACTGCTTTAGAAAAGAGTTCTAAAATTAGTTTAACCAACCCCCCTAAAGATTCCGACCGGTTCATCGTTATTCATGCCCTATATCTACTGGCTCATTTACAGCCAGAAGATTCACTGGATTTGGTTCTGCAATTTCTTTCACAAAAACAAGAAATTCTGAATTGCTGGCTACCAGACTTGCTGACTGAGGATATTTGGGAAGTCGTTTACTTTTTGGGTCAGAATACTATTGAGAAGTTAGAGGGCTTTGTGTTGAATCAAGACAACAATATGTTTTCTCGGTTAGCGGTTTGTACGGCCTTAATTCAAATGAGCGCAAACCATGAATCAAAAAAGCGAGCCGTAGCCAGAATTGTTAAAAAGGTTCTTGAATTAGAAAAAGAGGACCCCGACTTTATTGGGCTTCTGGTGAGTGAGCTTTTGGATATTAAAGACATGACCCTTCAAGCATCTATCTTAGAAGCGTTAAAAAGGCACGATGTTTGGCCCGGTATCATCAGCGCTGAGGAAGTTCAGTTGTTATATAACAAGAAGGAGATACGTGCACGGGCTCCTCTTGGCATTCATAAAAGATATGAGTACTTTCGTCAGTGTGCTCACTCTGTCCAGACCTCACCGTTTAATCCTCAAAAAAGAAAAAAGCGTCGTAAAGTGGAAAAACACATTTAGGCATTTTTTGCAAAATAAACGAAGATTTAGCTCTCAACAGATTAGCGCGGTGAAGGGGTGAGTAAAATCAGAGCAAAAATCGCCAAATCCCAATTACCGAACCCAAAGGGTGTGAACTGTTGAGCGTAAGCGCGTGTAAAACTGCTCTACGCTTTACGCTCTACACTTTACCAGGTTTGTGATTTGGATTTGTTGTATTGGGATTTTGTTGAGAATTGTGTGGCCAAAACAAAGAGTTTATTCGTAATACGATATTATATTTTTTACGATGCCCTCGATTTGAGGGCTTTTTTATTGATTTTTTGACTAAATTTTATTATTATCATGAAAGTCAAGATTGACACAATTGATTATATTATAGAAGGAGTGACGAATATGGCATTGGTAAAACTTAACATCGGGGCTCCAGCGCCAAAATTCAGCAATCTCCTGGGTGTTGATGGTAAAACTTACTCGATGGAAGATTTTGATGGTAAAAAAATATTAATTGTCGCTTTCACCTGTAATCATTGTCCCTATGTTCAGGCCTATGAAGAGCGGCTGATAGAAGTTCAAAATGAGTATAGCCACAAAGGGGTTCAATTAGTGGCCATTAATGCTAATGAAACCGAGCACTATCCAGAAGATGATTTCGATCACATGGTGAATCGGGCCAAAGAAAGGCGATTTAATTTTCCTTATTTGCGTGATGAGTCGCAAAGGGTGGCGGCGGCCTACTATGCTCGTACTACTCCGGAAATATTTGTGTTGGATCAAGAAAGAAATCTGCGCTATCACGGACGAATCGACGACAATTGGGAGTATCCGGAAGAAGTCGAATCACCAGATTTGCGCAATGCTTTGGACGAACTTCTGGCGAATAAGGAAGTATCTACCCCTGAAACTCAAGCGGTCGGATGTTCAATTAAATGGGCCCCTAATTATTTTTAGTACCTTGCATGATTCAATCACAGGGAGTGTTACAGGGATATTAAGGCTATTGGGAAATTATGGTAAAGATTAGAGATTAACCAGAGCCTTATGCCATATACACTTCTATCCTGTACCCTGATACCTTCCATGAAACGCTGGCCGGAGAGCATTTAGGCTTGGCGTTTGTTCGGCGCAAAAAGACCCTAACCCCGAATGTTTTCGGGGTCGGAGTCCAATGACGCTCAAAAGGCTTCCAAGACATTCAATTCTTTTGCCCAAAGAACCATGAATTGATTGGCGGTACTAATAAGAACGTCAGGGAAGTCATGATTGCATATTTAGATAAATTGGACAGACTCTTAGAGAAAAGTCAAGCGACAGATTCTTTTAAACAAGCTGTTCAACAATTGGCACGTGGGGACGAGTCGAATTTAATACAATATTCTCCCGGCTCTCCCAACATTAAGGTCTTACGAGTGTTAATGAAACTCTTAGAACAATACCCTGAGGAGATTATATCTGATGTAAAGATTGAAGGTCATTCCACCTGTTCGAGTTTTCATGGGACCCTGATATTCGGTCCCGGTGGTACAAGAATTCAATTTGACTGGGACTGTCATTGGAAAGCAGAGCAAGAAGGCTTCAAGAGCTGGTATGGTGCGCCTGACCAGGCAAAAGCGGCCCGGCTCTTTGGATATCAATGTTTTCGGGAATTTAAGAAATTAACTTAACACTACAACGACACTTTGTCATTCTGAGGAGTGAAACGACGAAGAATCTCATTCCATGAAAATGAATTTCAAGTCAATTATGAGATTCTTCACCCGATAGATCGGGTTCAGAATGATATAATTGGAGGAAGTGTCGTTGTAGTGTTCAGATCATGTAAAGAGCCCTGGACAATATTTATTATTCCGAGGTATATATTAGATTTCTTTGCAAAAACATACTTAATTGGTAATACTA
>JBHIAW010000094.1:0-11342 GCA_046758765.1 bacterium | reverse complement strand
AAAACCTTTGCAGAATAAACGAAGACTTAACTGTAACAGACTAGGTCACCGAATCAGGATTTGGTCGCCCCTTGCTGCTGCAAAATTTTTTGCCACAGACTGCATACTTTTGTAGTACATTCGACGTTTTTCGACGTATTCGTGAGAAGACTCTGGACCGGGAAGGCCGAGTTTTCGCAAATTCAGATCATTAATCCCTCGATATAGTTAAAACTTAAGAATTTATCTAAGCCTGACGATATTCAACAAGGGATTTTTGCATTTTGAAGAAATTAAGTTTGCAGTCAACCAGGAGAGGCATCATGAAGAGCATAAGAATCGAATTTACTTTTCTAGTTCTTATTTTGTTATGTTGGCACGCTAATGTACCAGCAGGAGGGTTTAAGGAAAAAATAGGCTTAGGGTTCAATATTAACACACATAAACTTTATGGTGATACACGTAATGGCAAATTTGTTTACGGCGTAAGTCCAGTGCAATTCAGGTACAATATTAAACCGTATGTGTACCTGGAAACTGAGGTCGGAATTGGACAGCTTTCAAATCAATTCAAAGGTGTTAATCGTAATACAGACTTGATTAATTTTGGTATGAAGGCGGGTTATCGCTTTTGGCACCAAAAGAGAATCAATCCCATTGTTTATTTGGCAGTGGGAGTTTTCAATTTCAGTTTAGGCACAGGGTCGCGTTTTTGGGATGGCTATGGTGCCGTTGGCGCTGGAACGGAATTCCTCGTGGGTAGTAGATTGGGCCTAAATCTTACTGGTGATTTTCGTTACACCACAGGGGACGATTTTGACGCTGCAAATACTGGCAACCATAAAGATAGTTTCCTAAATTTAGGTATGGGTTTGTTTTATTATTTTGGAAGTCGAGGCAGCTTCGATTCAGAGCCCATCTTATCGGATTACGTACCTGACGTTCTATCACCGTATGAAGAAGTTGTGGATGACCAGTCAGAGCTGACCGAAATTGTTCATACTAATGAAAGCACTGCGGTCCCTCTTTTAGAAGAGTTAGCTTCACAAAAACAAGAACTATTAGAAACAAAAAAGGAAAAAGAAAAAATCCTTGAGATACTTAAGGTCAAATTAGCTTCGTGGGACATACAGCTCGAGAGGCTCAGCGAAGAATTGCAAAAGAGGCAAAGAGATGCCTCTAATATGGCAAACGCATCTGTAACAAATGAAACTGATAATTTCATAAAGCGCTATCGCATTGGACTTTCCTTCTACAAAACAGAGGATTTCCAAGAGGCCATCAGAACTTTTATAAATTTATTGAACGAATATCCGGACCATGTCCTTGCTACCAACTGCTGGTATTGGTTAGGTGAAAGCTATTTCAGTGCCGAGGATTATAATTCAGCCATTGAAGCATTCCAGAAAGTTGTGGAAGACCTAAGCTCTTCCAAAAACGAAATATCTCACTTTATGTTGGCACTCAGTCGATGGCACATGGGTAATATTTCACAGGCTAAATCAGACTTTGAGAAGATTTTGGAAATCTACCCGAATAGTCTATATGGCCCACTTATCAGAGACTATTTAGCGGAATTGTGAATAGGGGTCTCGGTTTTAGAAAAAGCCAAATCGTATCAGCCTATGCTTATTGGGCTGTGTTTTACCTAATGGTGCAAAATAATAACTGTCCCAATGTATTGCAGGCAACCACCACTCCACTTTCATATTAAAATAAGCGAGAAAAATCGCTTGCTAATCATTTTGTATTTTAGTATCTTCACCACCAGAAGCAAGATAGAACCGCTGCTTCCTGGTAGTCCCTTCCAATTGATTTTGTTTGACTTTTACGTGATAGTTTTTATTTTTTGATGAATGATAAACGATTGATCTCTTAAAATCAATGATATTCGATTGAGTGGTAAATTGCAACTTAATAAAAACTACTTTCTACTTTTAATTGATATTAAGAAATCTACTTCGATTTCTTCATCAGTAAGACAAAAAGTATTTAACAAGCTGGATCTAAAGCTTAAACAAATTAATCAGAAACTCAATCCCAAACCAGCTTTAGGATTGAGTATTAGTTATGGTGACGAAATAGCTGGCCTGTTTGATTGCCCCCGTCAAATTTATGAAATTGTAAACAAACTGCGCCAAGAGATCTATCCAGAGGCACAATTACGTTTTGTTGTTGCTTATGGTAAAATTGGAGTCATTTCAGACGATATTCGGAAAGTAGGAGGAGAAATTTTTAAAGAGGCTGAAAATCAAATGAACCTCCTAAAAAAGCAAGACGGCTTTTCTTTTTGGTCTCTAAAAGATTCGTATCAAAGCTCAATTTTAAATTCTTTAACCGAAATGAGCAATGCAATATTAGAGCGCATGACCCCCTATCAACGTCAGGTTTGGCAGCTTCTTGAATCAGGATTAACTCAAAAGCAGATTTCAGAACGTCTCAAAAAATATCCTCAATCCGTTTCCGATGCCGCAAAACGTGGAGAGGCAGATTTAGTCTTAAGGGCGGGCAGAATTATCAATCAAATTCTTGAAAAAATCTAAATCTATGGAAATACATTTATTTTCAAAAATCAATGGAAAATGATAGATTCTATCGAAAAAGTAATATCTTGTTTTTTGATTTCGTTTTTATTATCTACATTGATAATTCGCACTGGTGTTCGAAAATTGATACCGGAGACAAGGGGTGACACAGACGACGAGCAAGACGACAACGCAAAATCAAAGCCGGAGATAAAGTGCGATGACGACGATAATCATGGCGGCCGCGATGACAAAAATGTCGCCCACAGAGGTCTACCGGAAAGTAGTGTCGAACCTGCCGTTTTCGATCTTAAATCCACGGGATTTTGGATAGGATTTTGTGAAACACTTCTCATATTTGCATTTGTCTATGCAGAAGAATTGGGGGGATTAGCCATCATAATTGGCGCAAAGGAGTTTGTGCGTAAAGAGAAAATAAGGGAGTATCCTTCTTATTTTCTCTTGGGCACATTAATTAATTTTTCCATAGCGCTGATTTTTGCTCTGATAGCGTGGTCTTAACGATTAACATTATTAATTATAAGAAACTCCAGAACGCAAATTGAAAAGCAATTTTGCAAATTTAGCTCTGCTTATTTTTGTTACTAACTTTTGTACAACCCTTTCTGCTCAGGATTTCCACTATATGCCTGCTGCCGGGCCACCCGGCTCAATGATCGAGTTAACTTTACAGGCTCTCAACAAAGGTATTCCGTTCCGTACAGAAATAAGTCAACCCAGCGAAAAAGTCCTTAAAGGACAGGCGCGCGGTTTGTGGAATGCACTAATAATTCTGATTGATTTTCCTGATTACCGTTGGGACCATCAAAGCGATCCCAATTTCCCTAATGCCGACTCGATTTACACGCTGGAGCACTTTAACGAGATGCTTTTCAGTTTAGATACTTACAAAGATCCATATAGCCTGAGCGACACTACAGGTAGCATGCGTGATTTCTATCTCGAAAACTCGTATGGTCAATTTGATCTGCAAGGTGTGACAACTGCTTGGTACACGGCTTCGCAACCGCTGTCTTTTTATGCAAATAATGACAGCATCAACGGTTCAACGGACGATTACGGTTTAGGTCCTTATCCACACAATGCGCAGCGATTGGTAGAAGAAGCTGTGCAGTCAGCAGACCCTGATGTGGATTTCAGTGAGTTTGATAATAACGGCGATGGTTTTGTCGATGCTTTATTTGTTGTCCATGCTGGTCCTGGGGCTGAAGAAATTTATTCGCAGAATTTTCCAGAACATTATAATTATCTCTGGTCGAATAAATTTCTTATTACAGCCGATACCTTAGATGGAGTGTTAGTAAGTGATTACACTTTAGAACCAGAAAACGGTACCATTGGGGTGTTTTGTCATGAGTTTGGTCATGAGTTGGGCTTACCCGATTTGTACGACACCGACGGTTCTTCGGAGGGCCTTGGCGAATGGGGTCTCATGGGGTCTGGAGGTTGGTGCCATCGGGCTGGCGACCAACTGGGTACCTCGCCCGCGCACTTTTCAGCCTGGAGCAAAGCACGATTAGGTTGGCTTGAACCCATAAATGTCACAGAAAATTTGACCCATCAGGTAGTTCCACCCGTTGAATCAAATCCAGTGGCCTATCGGTTATGGAGGGATGGGGAGGTAGGGGGTGAATATTTTTTGTTGGAAAATCGGCAGAATATAGGATTTGATGTTGGGCTAACCCGAAGGCAAAAGGATTTTGACTTCTTAGATGCCAACGGGCTTATCATTTACCATGTTGACAATCAGGGCAATCAAGGGAATGAAAGTAGAAGGCTTATCGACGTAGAAGAAGCCAGTCCATATTTTTCTGAGGACCAAATAACAGAACAGCTCGATTTGGTGCGATACATACCGTTCCATCAACTTTTATTCAACGGCAATCGTGGCGACAACGGTGATCCATTTCCGGGGTACAGTCAAATCAACGAAGACACTACTGATTTCGTTGGTCCTCGCGACCGCACAGTGTTTGACGACTCTTCCATCCCTAATTCCAATGACAATGATGGTTTTCCTACTTTTGTTTCAGTTTCGAATATACAAATAGATGGAGAGAATATTATTGCTGACTTAACCATTAGTCCAGTTACTTTAGTACGTGATTACTCGGATACGGGTAGTCTTCTTCAGCCGTTAAATTTCGAGTTAGCTCAGAATTATCCCAACCCATTTAATCCTACCACGAAAATCCAATTTACGGTTCCAAATTTTGCCCAGAATGGCACGACCGTACAGATCAATATTTATAATACGGCAGGTCAATTAGTTCGCACTTTGGTAGATGAAATCAAACAGCCTGGCGTTCATACGGTTACCTGGGACGGAACAGATAATAAGAATGAAAAACTTGCCTCGGGAATTTATGTATACCAATTGAAGGCTGCTCAATTCACGCAAGCGAAGAAAATGATCCTGACAAAGTAGCAAAAGTCTTATCTTTTTCGAGCAAGTTTGTCCAGAATGCTTCATAAAATTCCTTGACTTTGTTTCTTAAAAAACCTAAATTTAGAAAGTTAGCTTTACAGAATGACAAAATTCAGTAAGTTTAATTCTTAAGATTAAAGAGGGAGAAGTTGGTCAAAGATTTGCATAAGCAAGCCTTAGAGATTGTTGAAAGACTAGACAAAACCTATCCCGATGCCCATCTTGAACTTGACTTTACCACTCCTTTTGAGCTTTTAATGGCCACCATATTAGCCGCACAGTGTACAGACCAACGTGTCAATCAAGTGACAAAAAGCTTGTTTAAAAAGTATCCCAATCCCGCAGCTTATTTAGCCGTTGACATCTCTGAGCTGGAGGAGGATATACGTCCCACTGGATTTTTCCGCAACAAGGCTAAGAGTATTGTAGCTTGTTGTAAAGCTCTGGTAGAAGAATATGGTGGTGAATTACCAACGACCGTTGAAGAGTTGACTAAGCTTCCAGGAGTGGGGCGTAAGACCGCCAATATCGTTTTAGCAAACGCTATGGGGATACCGGCTATCGGGGTAGACACACATACCTTCCGGGTGCCGAATCGAATGGGCTTGGTAAACACAAAAGACCCGTATAAAATTGAACTACAGCTTTGTGAACTCTTACCCAAAGAGAGTTGGCACCGGGGTAATTTATTGTTGCAATGGCACGGCCGATATACTTGTCAGGCTCAAAAGCCGAAATGCGATCAATGCGTTGTTTATGATTTATGTGAATGGGAAGAAAAGGAATCCTTTAAGTGAGGTTATGGAGCTATAAAAAATGTAAAAGGTAACTATTCAGCCTGTCGTCATTCCTGCATGTTTGAGCAGGAATCCATCTTTTGCTGAGATTCAAAATAGTATGGAGATCGCATGACTTATGGATTCCCGATGAAAGCATTCGGGAATGACAGTCTGAATAGTTACTGTAAGAGCTATTTTGAACCAAAATTACTGGGGAGTCGCTGAATGGACGGAGCTTCAAAGAGCAATCAACATGACCATCAACCTGGTGAGCCTAATTTGATGCAGACTTTTCCTGTTGCGGATTTAGTTTCTCTTGAAGCCTTGGTGAATCTGTTGGTGCGCAAAGGATTGTGCACACCGGAAGAGCTGTTTGAGGAAGAAAAGAGACGACAAGATTATTATCAAAAGCTTAAAGATGTCTCAATCGTGAAAACGAAAGAGTTGCAGTCGCGAGCAGACGATAGCTCGGAAAGACCTCGATATAGCTGGTTGAAAAGGAAGATGAGCAAACGCCGGTGGACCAGAAGACTGGGTACAGCCCTGTTTGGCTGGAGATGGAGAAAGGTTAAAAAAAGTCCAAAGAAAGGGGAACTTGAAGATATTTAAGAATATATTTTTAGTTTTAATTGCAGTGCTGATTTGTCAGCCATCCTTACTGCACTCGCAGGAAAAATTTCCTAAACCCGTTGGTTATGTCAATGATTTTGCCAATGTCATTCCTGCAAATGTAGAGCAACAAATTGAGGCTGTTTGTATTGAAGTCCAGCAAAAAACTGGTGCCCAAATCGCAGTGGTTACAGTAGAGACCGTTGGTGAGGAATACTATTCGGAATATGCCAACAAGTTGTTCACCGCTTGGGGAATTGGGGGCAAGGGAAAAGATGATGGCGTGCTGCTCTTCAATACAATCCAAGAACGACGATTTTGGATTGAAGTAGGTTATGGCCTCGAAGGCATATTGCCTGATGGACTAGTCGGTGAGATTTGGCGTGAACATGTACTGCCAAATTATCGAAAAGGTGATTACGGCAGGGGTTTGCTGGAAGGTACTAAAGCCATAGCCGGTGTGATTGCAGAAGATGCTGGGGTTGAGATCACTGGCGCCATTAAAGTGCGTCCTACTCGTCGGGCTACTGCAAGGAGAAGTAGCGGAACTAATTTTCTTAAATTCATTTTATTTTTGTTGTTTATCTTTTTTTTCTTAGGCCGTCGAGGAGGGCTTTTACCTTGGTTGTTTTTGGGTAGCCTTTTCGGTGGAGGCCGTCATGGTGCTGGGGGAGGATTTGGGGGATGGGGTGGTGGCGGTGGTGGATTCGGTGGCGGATTTGGGGGATTTGGTGGGGGTATGAGCGGGGGAGGCGGGGCCGGAGGAGGCTATTGATAGATTGGAAATAATATGAAATTAATATAGGAGGGTGGGCGTGCCTAAAATACCTGATTCACCAGAGGAAATTTTTGAAGAGTTTGCACGGGATTTTCAAAACGTATTTGGGACAGATTTGATCTCTATCATCCTTTATGGCAGCGGAGCAAAAGGCGAATATGTTCCAAAGAAGTCGGATATTAATTTCTTAATAATCCTTAGTGAAAACGGAATCGAAAATCTGGATAGAGTCTTAGACCTTATCCCAAAATGGCGAAAGCGAAACGTTGCCGTCCCTCTTTTTCTTACCGAAGCTTACATTGAATCTGCCTTAGATACCTTTCCCATTGAATTTCTTAATATGAAGAATTATTATAAATTGGTTTTTGGTGAGGATGTTTTGAAAGATCTAGAAATCGATAAAGAGGATTTACGCCTCCAAATTGAGCGGGAATTAAGAGGAAAACTGATTTATCTGCGTGAAGGATTCTTAAGTACTGGTCAGGATCGAGAAAGACTCAAGGAGATGCTGTCGGCCTCAGTGCCAGCTATTACTTCTATGTTTGAGGCATTACTCTATTTAAAAGAGGAACCGGTACCACACTCTAAGGTGCAGGTATTTGCGCGAACCGCGGAACTGTACGGTTTGCCAAACTCAATTTTTGTGCAATTAATCAACATAAAAAAGGGCGAGTGGAAAGGTTCAAAAATACAGCTTCAAGACATGACCAAAGCATATATTAGTGAGATCAAAAAATTAGTTGAAATTGTGGATAAGATGTATTTGGTTTAATTTAAAAAGGAGGATGTTATGAGCAGAGGCATGAAAATATTCTTGGGAATTGCCATAGTTTTGGTGGTTCTCGGCTTTATGGGCTTTTCTACAATCAAAGGTACTTACAACTCCTTAGTTGCGCTTGATGAAGGGATAAACGGTGCTTGGGCACAGGTTCAGAACGTCTATCAACGCCGCGCTGACTTAATACCTAATTTGGTTGAAACAGTCAAGGGCTATGCCTCCCATGAACGAGAGACTTTGGAAGCGGTGATTCAAGCCCGGGCCAATGCTACCCGACCGCAAATTAATGCTGGGGAAATATTACAGAATCCACAATTGTTTCAACAGTTTGAACAGGCTCAGAATCAGTTAGGCGCAGCTTTAGGACGATTGATGGTGGTCATCGAACGCTATCCCGACCTGAAAGCAAACGTAAATTTTATTCGGCTGCAAGACGAGTTAGCGGGTACAGAGAATAGAATTGCTGTCGAGCGCCGGCGATTTAACGAGACCGTGCGAAGCTACAATCAACGCATTAGAACGTTTCCTACGATCATGTTTGCGGGAATATTTGGATTTCAACAGCGACCCTATTTTCAAGCAAGTGAGGCGGCCCAGGAAGCACCGCAAGTGGACTTTGCAAATTAGCATTACTCATATGAGAATTTTTAATGAGCGTGAAATATATTGAGGACTATAGTGCTTTGATTGAGCAAAAAGACAAAATCAAGGATATGACCCCTGAGCCAGATAAAGATCCTATGTTAAAAGTCTTAGGCAGTGTGGAATATGGCGATCTGACTAAGGATATTGATAATGCCCTTTATGGAGAATAACAAGTGGATTTGCTTTTTATAGATACTTGGGGATGGCTGGCAATGTGGGATAAAAAGGACTCGAAACACGAAAGTGTCAAGAACTTTTATCAAGAATTTAGAAATAAACGAGGAGTTGCGGTCACTACGGATTACGTATTAGATGAAACATTTACATTGCTTTTTAGATGAACCTATTTTGATGACGCTAACATTATACTGAAACTATTCTTAAATCAATTAAAATGGGTTAAACCCAGATTCGGAAATCTTATTAGAGATCTTAAAAATGTTACCATAAACGTAGCTGTCATTCCGAAGGAATCTTCCCATAAATGATCACTCGATTTCCATTGCCAGAACATTGCAACAAACTGGGAAGATTCTTCCAGAATGACATTTCCAGATTGGTTTATAGTTCACACTGATACGTATATTGATACACTTTTCCGAATCTGGGTTAAAATTGGTTAACAAAGGAGAAATAACGTGAACGCAGCCCTTGCCGCAATGATGGCTCTCGGAACTTTTGTTCTAGCCTACTTCACCTACGCCAAATTCATCGCACATCGAATTTTCGCTTTAGACCCTGATGCTAAGACCCCATCACACGCCATGACCGATGGCATCGATTATGTTCCTACCAGAAAGCCTGTGCTTTTTGGACATCATTTTGCTTCTATTACCGGTCTGGGACCAATTTTAGGTCCAGCCATTGCCGTTATTTGGGGCTGGCTGCCAGCATTTCTATGGGTATTTGTAGGCACTATTTTCTTTGGTGGTGTACATGATTTTTCAGCCCTGGCTATTTCTATGAGAAATCGCGGTCGTTCTATTGGTGACATCGCCGAAAGTATTATTGGACCTCGGGCGCGTTTGCTGTTTCTTCTCATTATATTTTTCTTGATTGCCCTGGCTATGGGGGTATTTGCTATTGTCATCGCAACTCTGTTTACCGAAGCCTTTAACCCTGAAGCAGTGCTACCGGCTTTTGCTCTTATGTTGATTGCCATGGCTGTGGGTGTCGGTGTTTACAAACGGGGGCTAATGATTGGGCCAGTGACGCTTATCGGCGTTATCTTGATGTTAATAACTACGGCCGTAGGCATAAAATATCCTGTGACCGGAATTTCGCAGGATACTTGGATTTACATCTTGTTGGGTTACGCGTTTGTAGCCTCAGTGTTGCCGGTTTGGCTACTTCTACAGCCAAGAGATTATATCAATTCATTTTTGTTATATATTGGATTGGGGGCCATGTATTTAGGGCTTTTCATATTTCAACCCCAGATTGCAGCACCGCCTATAAATCATCAAAGCACAGGCCTGCCGCCGATCTTTCCTTTTATTTTCATCATGGTGGCCTGCGGCGCTATTTCCGGATTTCACAGTCTAGTTTCTTCGGGAACTACGGCCAAGCAAATTAACAAGGAACCGGATGCCCGTCTCATTGGATATGGTGGTGCGGTGGCTGAAGGCATTTTAGGATTAATGGCGGTGCTGGCCTGCACAGCCGGCTTAGCTTCAAGGGAAGCCTGGCTGGAACACTACCAATCCTGGGGAACGGCCTCCAGCCTGGGTCCCGAAATTAACGCTTTTGTGCAAGGGGGTGGAAAATTTATATCGCATCTGGGAATTTCTCAGACCTTTTCAGAGGCATTCGTGGCTGTCGTAGTCGTTGGGTTTGCTCTCACAACTCTGGATTCCGCCACCCGACTTCTGCGATTTAATATTGAAGAGCTCGGGAATAGTTTGAATATCAAACCTCTTTCGAACCGATTCTTAGCCGCCGCGATTGCAGTGATTGCTATTGCTTTTTTTGCCTTGATGAAGATAGATATCGTGGATCCGTCAACAGGGGCATTAGTTAAGAAATCAGCCGGACTGATTCTTTGGGGTCTCTTTGGAACCACCAATCAAATTTTGGCGGGCATTGTACTGCTTTCGGTCACCATTTATCTGTTAAAAAAAGGCAAGCCAATTGTCTATACTTTGGTTCCCATGCTCTTAATGCTTTCTATGACTCTTTGGGCTATGGTGCTCAATTTGGGCGATTTTTGGAGCAAAAGAAATTGGCCGCTTTTGGTTGTTGGTATCGTTATTTTATTTATGATATTATGGTTTATCGTTGAAGGCATTATCGTGTTTAGAAATTCCTTGGTGAATTCTAAAAAGCTATCTTTTGAAACTGAGTCAGTATCAAAATAGTACAGTAATAATGAGCATAACTAAGCCATCCATAATTTTGATTCGTGAAACCGATGCTCAAATTACCGGCAGTGGCTGCTGTGGCAAGTTAGAAGGGGATAATGCAAAATTTCGCGATGATTATGTCTTTGCTGAGACTAGAAAAATAAAAGAAGATATGGGAGAGATTGTGCAAGCGCTCTATCAAAATTTTGGTGAAGCGGTTGAGATTACAGTTGTGGACCCCCGAAATCAGTTGTACCTGTATCCGAAAATCATAAAGGATATCTGGAAATTCAGACCTTCGACTAAGTCTACTATAAAAGGCATGTTGATGATGATTTCTGTGCCGTCAATAATTATCAATGGCGAAGTATGTTACAGCACAAGAATACCCAATGCGAAAGAGATTGTCGAAACAATTGCAAATTTGCTGCGGGGGAACGGCAAAAGTAACTTAAGCA
>JBHIAW010000093.1:0-11574 GCA_046758765.1 bacterium | reverse complement strand
CAGCATCCGCGTCATATTCGGCGAAAACACACTAGACCAACTGGGAGACCTGACTAAAGAGCTTGGAGGTCACCGCCTTTTGGTTGTGACCGACCCGGGCATCATTCGTGCAGGCCATGTTGAAAAGGCTTTACATTCTTTGAGTAAGGTATCCATAGAAGCATTTGTCTTTGACCGAGTAGAAGAGAATCCAACGACCAGACACGTTGAAGAGGGAGTACGCTTTGCACATGAACATCAACCAATCGATGTCATCATCGGACTGGGGGGCGGCAGCGTCATGGACTGCGCCAAGGGCATCAATTTTCTGCTAACCAATGGCGGCAAAATGGAAGACTACTGGGGCTTCGGCAAAGCAACCAAACCAATGCTACCTTCTATCGGGATTCCGACCACGGCCGGCACGGGTAGTGAAGCACAGTCATTTGCTTTAATTGCCCAGAAAGAAACGCATCAGAAAATGGCTTGCGGGGATAAAAAAGCCAGATTTCGAACCGTCATACTCGATCCTGTTTTACTTAAGAGCGTTCCGAAGAAAGTCGCGGCCGTCACTGGAATGGATGCTATTGCACACGCAGTGGAAAGTTACGTTACCACTAAAAGAAACGCCATTTCCCAAATGTTCGCTAGGGAGGCCTGGCGGTTATTGGCACATAATTATGAAACAGTGATCAATGAGCCAGAAAACATAGAAGCCTGGGGGCAGATGCTTTTAGGTGCCCATTTTGCCGGCACGGCCATTGAGAATTCTATGCTTGGAGCAGCTCATGCTTGTGCCAATCCTTTGACCGCTCACCATGGCATAACTCACGGCCTGGCGGTAGCGATCATGCTCCCACATGTGATTGAGTTCAATAGCAAGGTGGTCAACGGATACTATGAGGAATTATTTGACACAGCCGTACTAGTAAGAAATAGCAAAGAAAAAAGCGTAAATCAATTAGTCGAAAAAATCAACGAGTTGAAAACAAAGGGTGGATTACCCGAACGATTGCGGGATTGTCAAGTGGCTGAAGAACATTTACCAGAGTTGGCCAAAGAGGCCGCGCAGCAATGGACGGCGAAGTTTAATCCGCGACCGATAAGCGAACATGACCTGCTGCACATTTACCGGTCCGCTTATTAGACAATTTTTGCAATGATTTTACTACTTCTAGGAAGAGCTAACTGTGAACTTTCATCATGCACGAAGGCACTTAATGTCATTCTGGAAGAATCTTTTTAGGAACCACAACCTTAGTTGTTTTTTCTAAGCCTTTCTCAAACTGACAAAGATTCCAACTGAATGACATTTCGAGGAGCGCCTGCTGTTCTTGATAAGAAAATGGTGATAACCATCGTACCTCGCAAAGACGCAAAGATCGCTAAGTTCAAAAAGCATTTTTTTTTGACCTTTGCGCCTTTACGAGAGATTTATAAAGTTATAGATATGAAATGATCCTTACCAACACCTTTTATTGTTTGATCGGATTATTCAAAAAATTATTACTTTGCTTGCTTATTTATTTAAGCTTTTTAGGTTCCAGCATTCGAGGGCAAATGGGGGATTCATACAGCAATCGATTCAACGCAAATGCTGATTGGACCATGTTTCGTGGCAATTCACAACTTACCGGTGTGGCCAAAACTGAATTACCACAGCAGCTCGATCTCCTATGGATATTTGAGGCAGGTGATGGCATAGAGACTACTGCTGCCATTTCAGCAGGAACGGTTTATGTCACTTCTTTAGATGGCAATTTATATGCTTTAGACCTTGAATCTGGTAAACTAAAATGGAAATACCAAGCCTCGTATGAAATAAAGTCTTCGCCTGGTCTGTATAATAATGTTATATACTTTGGAGATACTGTGGGGCAGTTTCACGCGGTAGATTCAAAAAGCGGTCACAAGCTATGGAGCTTTAACGCCGAAGCTGAAATTGTTTCATCCGCAAATTTTTTTGATGATCGGGTGCTGTTTGGCTCATACGATAATTTTCTTTACTGCTTATCGACCAGTGATGGTAGGTTAAAGTGGAAGCTGGAAACGGAAGGTTATATTAATTGCACCCCGGCGATTGTGAACGAAGATGTGGTTATTACAGGCTGCGATGGATATTGTCGTGTCATCAGCATTCGAGATGGGGTGGAGAAGAAAAAAATTGGGTTAGGAAATTACGTTGGAGCTAGTCCAGCGATATCTGACAGCCGTGCCTATGTTGGCACATTTGGAAACCAGGTCTTGTGCATTGATCTGCAAAACGCAAAAATAGTTTGGCAATATGAACATCCCAAGCGTAAATTCCCCTATTACTCATCCGCAGCTTTGACAGATAAATTGGTGGTCATTGGCGGACGAGACAAAATGCTGCACGCCTTAAAACCTCACACAGGTCAAGAAATTTGGAATTTTCCGGCCAAATCTAAGGTCGACTCATCTCCTATAATTGTTGGAGACAGGATATTTTTTGGCACCAAACGTGGCATGATATACGCTTTACATTTAAATTCAGGGGAAATGCAGTGGCAGTTCGATACCGGCTCATCTATTTCAGCCTCGCCAAGCGTTGCACATGGAAAACTTATTCTGGGTACAGAAGATGGCCGGTTATATTGCTTTGGTAAGAAATAAGATCCGTTATGCAAAATTCGTTACTTAAAATTGAAGTAGGTATTCAACCTGTCATTCTAGTAGAATCTTTTTTGAGTCGACGGCCGGATGAAGCTCGCTCACCTTGCGCTTGAATTTGCAGAGATTCTTGTGGAATGACAGAGCAGGATGGCTATTTAGTCAAAGATGGAGATGAAAATGAAAATTATTCAAACATTACTGGAGTCAGCCAGGGAAAATAACCAGACAAAACATTGGTTTAGTTGCTTTTTTATCTTATTGACCACATGCTTCTTTGTTGGTTCTTCTAATATATTGTTTGGGGCCTGGCCAGGAAAAGGTTCTAAATACGATTGGCCTCAATGGCGAGGGCCTAATCGTGATGGTATTTCTAAAGAAACCGGGCTGTTAAAAAACTGGCCCAAGGCCGGACCCAAAGTTCTATGGAGAATTCCTTTTGGAGATGGTTTTTCTGGCATCTCAGTTTCACAGGGACGGGCCTACACTATGTATGCTAAACGCAAGGATGAATATGTCGTTTGCTTAGATGCTTCTACTGGCAGAGAGATTTGGCGCTTTAGGTCGGGTGATAATTTCAGCGATTGGCAAGGCGGCAATGGGCCCCGTTCTACCCCGACCGTCGACGGAGATTTGGTCTTTGTATTAGGAGCTTTTGGGAAACTCTATGCTCTAAATCCAATAAATGGGCAAAAGATTTGGGGGTATGATTTGATAAAAGAATTTGGAAGTAGGAGGCCCCAATGGGGGTACGCCACCTCACCTCTGGTAGAGGGAGGGCTTCTTTTGGTTGAAACTGGTGGGAAGGCAGGAAATTCCATAGTCGCCTTCAACAAACAAAGCGGCCGCGTGGTTTGGCAGGCTTTATCGGACATACCAGGATATTCATCTCCTATTGCCATTACAGTCCATGGCATTCGGCAAATCATTTTTTTTACAGGTATGGCTCTGGTTTCGGTCTCGCCAACAAACGGCAAGCTGTACTGGAAACATACCTGGAGAACCGATTGGGACGTCAATGCCGCCACCCCAGTTTTTATACCCAATGATAAGGTATTTATTTCTTCAGGCTACGGGAAGGGAGCCGCGCTTTTTCAGATAAAAGTTACCAATAACCAGGTGAGAGCTAATCCGATATGGGAGAGTCGAGCTATGAAGAATCATTTCGGCTCTTCAATTTTTTATGAAGATCACATTTATGGTTTTGATAACGCGACGTTAAAATGCATTGAAGTGAGTAGTGGTGCGGAAAAGTGGAAGCAGCGAGGATTCGGAAAGGGCACGCTCATACTCGCAGATGGCTATTTGATTGTCCTAAGTGATCGAGGGAAACTTGCTTTAATCCAGGCCACACCAACCGGGTACAAAGAAAAAGCCAGTGCGCAGGTCTTAAGAGGAAAATGTTGGACTATCCCAACGCTTGCGAACGGCAAACTGTATCTGCGGAATCAAAAGGAAATGCTCTGTTTAGACTTTTCTGGGTCTGCGCAGTTATGAAGCAAAAGCTGACCTTCTTTTAGCAACTTGGCCGAAAATCTACTATTCCGCTCCGTTGGGCGTCCTCGCCCGACGTAAAGACAACCACTTAAGACGCAGGCGAGGACGCCTGCTTGAGCAGTTTGGGACTTTTCGACCAAGTTTCTAGCCTTTTGAAGTAGGCTGTTTTTTTGTTGCGTTACTTAGACCCATAATCTTCAAATCAATTTTGAAATATGAGAAGGTCAGCTTTTTGAGGTAAACTTTCATTCGGAGGGTTATTTTATATGAAATTACTGAGATTATTTTTATTACTCTTAGGTGTATCATTATTAATTCCAGTTGCAATTTTTGCCCAAGAAGAAGAACCAAATCGCTTTTTTTTCGGTGATACGGTTATGGTTTTTGCTGAAAGGAATTTGGGTATTCCAACTATAAACGCCATAGCGACTAAGATGCTCATTCCACTTCATTCCACGCCTGCCAGTGTAGGCGTCGTCACGAGAGCAATTTTTGAAGGTCAAAACGGAGTAATCTTAAGTGATGCACTTAAAAATATTAGTGGGGTGAACATTCAAAATGGTTTCGGTACCCATGATTTTTTTCTCATTCGTGGATTTGATTCACTAACGAGCGGTCTGGTACTAACAGACGGCGCAGTGGAGCCTGAGGTTAGTTTTTATAATCTATATAACATCGAACGAGTTGAAGTATTGAAAGGGCCCGGTGCGTTCTTGTACGGGAGCAATCCTCTCTCCGGCGCCATAAATCTTGTTCGAAAGCAGCCTGTTTTTGAGAATTTTATGAACGTCTCTGGATCTTATGGGAAGTTCCAGTCATTCCGCGGTACCATTGATCTCGGGATAACCAATCCCAACTCGAAAATGGCATTCAGATTGAATGGCTTGTGGCAAGATTCTGATAATTATCGTGATGATAAAGAAAATAATGCTTTTGCCATCAATCCGGCGCTGACATGGCGTATCAACAGCCGCAGCACCATGACCGCAAATTTTGAATTTGTCGATAGCGACTACCAGCCCGATTCAGGACTGCCTATTGTGTTTACTCTTAGTGAGGGCTTTGTACCGATTCCTGTTGCAGGTTTGCCTGATGTTCCCCGGTCTCGCTCTTATCAAACGCCTTTGGATGACTCAGACCAAACATTGTTCCGAGTTAGACTTGATTATAATAGAGAGATAAACAAATCTATCACACTTAGAAATAAGTTCTACTTTACGCGATTAGATTGGCAATCCAATGGTACACTTCTGAATGGCGCCTATCCTGATTTTTTTGCCGAGGGGAAATTTAATGTCTTTCGAACATTCCAGAGTTTAGACGACGAACAAAATTTAGTCGGGAATCAACTGGAAGCAGTCTTTTCTTTCAAAACCGGTTCTGTCAAACATAATATAGTAAGCGGCTTTGAAGCATTACGCCTGGATGACGATTTTATTCTAAATATTGCTCCACCAGATCTAGAAAATGGAATTAATATAGACTTGGTTGTGGATTTACTTGATCCTGTTGAATCTATAACAGATATTGATCAGCTCTTGCGAGTACCATTCGCCACTGCCAACGCAAGGAGTCTTGTCTTTGCACCTTATTTTGTCGACCAGATATCGTTTTCGAGAAAATTTCAGTTATTCTTGGGCGGCCGCTTCGATGTCATTGATTATGATGATGAACGAGCTGATTTCGACCTTAATGCGGAACTATTAATTGATTCCGAAACAAAACGAAACTACGAGAGATTGAGCCCGATGGTAGGCTTTATTGTTTTTCCAATTTCGAGTCTGTCATTTTATGCAAATGTCGGTCGATCTTTTGCACCCCCATCGAGTCTGACTTTTGGTGCTCCACAGCCAGAGGAAAGCACACAGTTTGAAATTGGAACCAAGTTAAACGCACTTAATGGCAAACTCAGTTCAAGTTTGGCACTCTACCATCTTGAAAAAGACAACATTAGCATTCCCGATGAGATCACCGGCATACCGCAGCAAACAGGTGATCAACGTTCAAGAGGTTTTGAGTTTGAGGTTGCAGCCCAACCTCTGCGGAACTGGCAGACATTTGTGAGCTATGCTTTTACAGATGCCGAACTGACAGAATTCAGCGAGCGTGATGATTTAACCAGACAAATCGTTGATCGCTCTGGTAACACACATGCATTTGCACCAAAACACATCTTAAACTTTTGGACCACTAAAGAGTATCAGAGTGGAATTGGTTTTGGCGCTGGATTCCGGTATGTTAGCGCCCAATTCATTGACGAGGATAATCTTTATGAAATTGATGATTATTTAACGTTCGATGCATCTATTTATTATGTGTTTAATAACTTTAGATGGAGTCTGAATTTAAGGAATATTACTGATCGGGATTTTGAAACGCGAGGGTTTAGTCCATTTTCAGTTACACCAGCAAATCCGCGTGCGGTTTATGGATCAATTGATTTTTCATTATGAATCCCAGCGCGCTAATGCGCAAATAACAAATAGATCTCGAATTCCAAATATGGATGACCCAAAACAATATTTTCACTGAACGATGACTTCTTTCTTGATTTCTATATTTGTCTGTGGTTTGTCTTTTTGAATGTTGGTTATTGCAGAGTAAACGAAGATTTAGCTCTCAACAGACCAGCGCAGCTTAGCCGCAACCAAAGAAGAACTTGGAAAAAGTCTTAGTGGAAGATAAAGAATTATTAGGAAAATTCCCGCGATGATTAGTCTGGAAGCATTAGTCCGGTACTCCATCAATCCAACACTCTGTTCTTGCATAAAGTTTGGAGAATGAAATGAGAAAAGCAATTCCCAAATGGATTCTTTATTTCGCTCTTTTTCTGCTTTACTTTCTTCACAATGACCTCTGGTTCTGGAACGACGCACGATTGCTGTTGGGAATACCCATTGGTCTGCTCTATCACATTGGGTTTTGCGTTGCAGCTTCTTTACTCATGATTTCATTAGTCAATTACGCTTGGCCAAGTCACCTTGAAGTGGAAAACAAAGAGGAATCTGAATCATGACCCTGACAGTAATATTCATCTATTTAGCATTAGTACTACTAATTGGCACATTGAGCCATAGACTTTTCCGTGGTACTGGGGAGGATTATTTTGTGGCCACCCGAACCATTGGGCCCTTTATTCTGTTGATGTCCCTGTTCGGTACCAACATGACCGCCTTTGCCCTGCTTGGTGCTTCTGGTGAAGCTTATCACGAAGGCATTGGTGTATTTGCTCTGATGGCTTCAGCTTCGGCCTTGATCATTCCAAGTGTCTTCTTTTTTGTCGGAACTCGTGCTTGGTCAGTCGGAAAGCGCTTCGGATACCTGACGCAAGTCCAGTACTTCAGAGACCGCTGGGGTTCCGATGGGCTGGGATTGCTGCTTTTTTTCGTGCTTATTGGATTTGTAATTCCTTATTTATTAATAGGCGTCATGGCAGGTGGTATAACGTTAAACCAGATCACAAAAGGCCAGATTCCTGAATGGGTCGGCGGACTTATGGTTTGTTTAGTGGTTTTAGCTTATGTTTCTTATGGTGGTTTACGAGGCACAGCCTGGGCCAACACCTTTCAAACTCTGGTATTCATGCTTCTCGGAGCCGTGACATATTTTGTAATAGTCAATAAAATGGGCGGGTTATCCAATGCCATGACTTTAGTAGCCGAGAAACAACCTGAGCTGCTCATTCGAGGTGATAAAATTGGACCTCTCAAATTGCTGACTTATACCTGCATCCCGCTGTCAGTAGGGATGTTTCCTCACATGTTCATGCATTGGCTTTCAGCTAAACGGGCCGAGACCTTTCGTTATCCTTTGATGTTTTATCCGGTTTGTATTGCTATTGTATGGGTCCCAAGTGTGGTTTTAGGTGTACTCGGCAGCGTTGGTTTCCCCGGTCTGAAAGGTCCTGCCGCAAATTCGATTTTGGTCAAGATGATAGGACTCTATGCCCCTGAAGTCTTAGCTGGTCTCTTAGCAGCAGGTGTATTTGCGGCCATTATGTCCTCGCTCGATTCACAGGCGCTTTCCATCGGTACGATGTTTACACAAGATATTGTCCGCCATTACGGCTTTCACGATAAAATGAGCGAAAAGCAGCAAGTTTTATTTGGACGAGTTTTTGTGTTTGCGGTTTTGCTGGTTACTTACATCCTGTCTCTGGTTTCCAACCGCAGCATTTTCAAACTTGGAGTTTGGTCGTTTACAGGATTTGCTTCATTATTTCCGGTAGTAGCTGCGGCTCTCTTTTGGAAACGCAGCACCAAACACGGGGCTTTTGCCTCTACCATCAGCGTGATTGTTTTGTGGGTCTATTTTTTCATAAAAGGATGGCAGTCCCCAGGATACACTCTTGGAGGCACGGGCATTATGCCAGTTGCCGTCATTCTCGCTGTATCGACGGCCGCCATGATTATTGGCTCTCTTTTGACCAAGGCACCGCACCAGGCCATAATCAGCCGATTTTTTTCATCTGAGGGACTTATTCTCGCTGATAAAGACATTATTGAAAAACAACAGATTAGTTTGAGCAGTTAAATGTAATTTTAACAATTCACAAGACTATTGTAATCTTCCAATAGTTGCCATGACTGTCCTTCCCGCATGATGTAAGCGGGAATCCATTCGTATATTAACTACGAGATTCCCGATTAAAGCATTCGGGAATGACGATTTAAGTTCGATTTAGATGACTTAATCTCAATTTTACAATAGTCTTGAATTCAATTAAAATACTTTTCAGGAAAAAAATGAAAATAGCCTATATTACAGCGGGCGCCGGCCACATGTACTGCGGCAGTTGCATCCACGATAATACGCTGGCAGCGGCTTTGCAAAGAAAAGGACACGATGTGGCTTTAATTCCCACCTATACACCGATACGAACAGATGAAGACGATGTGAGCCTGAATCGAGTTTTTTATGGCGGGATCAATGTCTATTTACAAGAAAAATTAGCTATATTCCGGCATACACCGTGCATTTTTGATAATCTTTTAAACAGCCCCAAGCTTTTGAATTGGATATCCAACATCACTTCAGGCACAAATGCGAAAGACTTAGGCGCAGTAACCGTATCCGTTCTTCAAGGTGAACGGGGTCACCAGAAAAAAGAATTGGATAAGCTGGTCAAGTGGCTCAAAGAGTCCTTTAATCCTGAACTAGTGCAATTAACCAATTCCATGTTTGTGGGAATGGCTAAAGAATTAAAAAGGCAATTGAATGTACCTATTATTTGTGCTCTTCAAGGAGAAGATATTTTTTTAGAGAGTCTCGTAGAACCCCACAAAACACAGGCCCTGCAAATCCTGCAAGATCGAGTTGTAGATGTTGATGGATTTATCGCTACCAGTCAGTATTACGCCAATTTTATGGCTGAATATCTAAATATTTCTATGCAAAGAATTCATGTAGTTAAGCTTGGCTTGAATCTCCAGGGACACGCAATAGAACAATTTAATCAAGACCGAAATCCTTTCATCATTGGATATTTGGCCCGGATTTGTCCAGAGAAAGGACTTCATCTGTTGGTGGAAGCATTTTACCAGTTACGACAGAAGTTAGGCCCGGACAAAATTCAACTCAAGATTGCGGGTTATCTTGGTAAAAGAGATCTAAAGTATTTTGAGAACATCAGAAATCAAATTGATGCTTGGAGTTTGAACGGAGATGTTGAATATATTGGCGAGGTAGACCGTTTAGAAAAAATTATTTTTCTAAACAGTCTGCATGTTCTATCTGTGCCTACTACTTACAAAGAACCCAAAGGACTTTTCGTCTTAGAAGCCCTTGCTAATGGCGTGCCGGTCGTTCAACCCAGACATGGCTCCTTCCCCGAATTGATTGAAGCTACTGGCGGAGGCATCTTGGTGGAACCGGAAAAACCTGATGCCTTGGCTGAAGGAATCTATTCTTTAATGAAGGATCCCGAGTATCGAGAAAAACTTGGTCATCAAGGAAAGCAGTCGGTTCATCAATTGTTTAGCGACGAAATTATGGCAGAGGCCACTTTGGAAGTGTATAAGCAGTATTTGTAACGCAAACGTCTTCGTTTGCTATTTTCAGAAGAAGCCACAGAGAAGCCAAAACAAATTCGAAATCCGAAACTCGAAACAAATTCAAATGGCCAAAATACAAAATCCAAGACGATATAATTTAAAGAATCGTGCGTTGCCTTCCTCAAGAAGGTTAGAGCTTTTGTAAAGCAATTATTACGAAAGAGCGAATAGCTTTTAGACATTTGATATTTGAATTTTATATTTGTTTCGAATTTCGAGACTCGAGATTCGGATTTATTCTTCGATTTATTTAGTCTTAAGAATTGCACGTTCATATTTTGCTGAATAGAAGGCATAGTCTTTTAGGAGGATTTTTAAATGGCACCTGCTGATAGCACTCAACCCGGAATGACCTGGCTGATCTTTGCTCTATTGACTGTGATCACCTGGGGCCTTTACGGCGTGTTTCTTCACACAGGTCAGGGGGCTATGGGTGATCCCATCAATGGTCGTTACAAGGCGTTTCTGTTTGTTGGATTGGCCTATTTATTTACGGCGGTTTTGGGATCGGCATTTATATTAGCAGTGAATGGAGTATCTTGGAGCTTCCCAGCAAAAGGCATGATATGGTCGTTGCTCGCGGGATTCGTTGGCGCAGTCGGTGCTTTCTGCGTGTTGTTGGCTTTTGGCGCAAAGGGCACTCCCAGTGTGGTCATGTCCATTATATTTGCGGGCGCGCCTGTGGTAAATGCCATTGTTGCCCTGGCTATCCATCCTCCAGCAGGTGGTTTGAATAGTTTGCGCTGGCAGTTTATTGTTGGCATTTTGTTAGCTGCACTCGGCGGTTGTCTTGTTACCTTCTATAGACCCGGGACTCAACCACAGTACAAAGCGACTGTCAGTAAAATTGGTCAAACATTTAATGAAATTGAAAATCCAGATTCCCAAATTCCAAATAACAAATAAATCCCAATACCCTAAATGATAATCACTTAGATGGAGGTTCAAACCCGACCCTCTGTGAATAGATCGTAAACAAAAAATCCTCAAACCGAAAGTTTTAGAGACAAAAAGATTTATTGTCATTCAAAAGTAAGTCTTTATAAAGGCAAAATAATTAATCACAAAATGATTGGTTTAAAAAGATATTGGTGACTATTCGGGTTTCGCCAAAAAAAGCAAAACGATTTTGGGCAAAACTATTAAAGAAAGCCTCATTTGAGTATTGTTTTGAATACCACCTCATGATGATCATAATTGAAATTTATCTAATAAAATTGTCTGTATAATCAAGCGAGTGAAAATCGGTATAGGAAATGGTTTGGTTTGAACACCAGGCTTAATCGGCATTTGCTGCCACCACGCTCTTCGAGATCAATTGTTTTGCCCTAAATGGTTTTGCCTTCTAATATGTGTTACAGATATTGAATTATTTTGTCCCAAATTATTTTGTCTTCACAATATGAGAGTTCAA
>JBHIAW010000092.1:0-11785 GCA_046758765.1 bacterium | reverse complement strand
ATTTTTGTTCGATTTTATGATTTCAAAGACAAGCTGATTCAATTTAATATTTTGACACTGAAACGGGAAAAAGGGGGATTTTCTCACCGCTGGATAAGTACCCAATTGTATCCCTGGCGCATCGAGGAGCTCAGAGCTTCACTCGGAGAACACGGATTCAAACAGATTCAGTTTTTTTCTGATTTAGCGAGGAATGAATTTGATGAGGAGTTATCTCAGAATCTGGCGGTGTTTGCGCAGTGAAAGACTACTTCTTAGCGACAAGATAGAGACCCAGTAGAACCAAAAGCAACGGCAGAAACGGCCCCAACACAAAAATTGGTGCAAAAACGGCAGTAAGAATTCCTGCCACGACTACAAATGGCACAAAAATTAAAACCAAAACCACCGCCAAAACAGCGCCAAGGATTTGGAAGGGAATACTTAAAATAAAGAAACCTGTCTTAAGAACAACCGCCAGAAGTTTAAGGCAAATGAGAAATGCCGCAAACAGTAATAAAATAATGGCAAGTTCCATACATCACTCCTCCCAATTGAATTCAATGTTTAGCAATTGATACGATGTTTAAAGTTAGAGAGTTTCAGAATAGTTCAAGTCATTTGTCATTAAGTCATTTCGCTTTGCTGAAATTACATCTTTACTGAACTTCGAAAGTTTAGTAAAGGTTATTGTATTTCTTTTTGCAACTTGACATTGCATGATCAATTAACTATATTTCAAATTATAGAAATATTATGCAAAGACATAACTCGTTAAGGGATAAATGGGGCTGAAAAGTTTTATTTACTATTTAGACCAAGCCCTGAAGAACAGGATACGAGAAGAAATACAAATTGAAAAGGGTGAAGTAAAAAATTTTGTTATCCAGTATGAAGCCTACATTTCAGATGAGTGGCATCCTGTTGCACGATACGACACGGCTCACGGCTTTGCTCATTTAGATTTATATCAAACACCTCGCCAAAAGCGAAAATTTGAAGTACATACAAAAGATTTCAATGAGGCTTTAACCTATGCCGAAAAAGATCTTGAGAAGAATTGGATGAAATATCGAGAAAGTTATGAAACACACTACACGGAAAAAAAATAAACCCATATCGAAAAACATTGAATTGTTAGGTAAATTCAACCGCTATTTAGTTGAAAATCCCGAGTTAGCTAATCGGATTCCAGAAGGGGCAGAAATCGTTTTATTACCTATTGACGATCCTTCACTGTTAAAGGCCAATCTTAAGATTTTAGAAAAACTCCTTTTACGCCGAACTACCCCCACTGTTCTGGTTAAAGTGACAGAAAAAACCGCACGGGAAAGAAAAGCCAAAACCGCGGAGAAAGAGGTGTCGGCTTTGGGAGTTCTGTCTGTGGTTTCTATTTGAAGAGAGCCATTCCTTAGCTCAATTGTCCCTAACTGAGATGGAGAAAGTAAAAGACACTGATTTTCTTAAAAAAGTCAGTGTCTAAAATAGCTCGTTTTTCATTTCTTGACCACCAAGCAAATCCCCAACAAAACCAACAGCAGCGGCAGGAAAGCATCAAATATAAACAGTGGGGCAAAAACCGCAGTAAGAATTCCTGCGACCACCACAAATGGCACAAAAACTAAAACCAAAAACACCGCTAAAATGGCAGCAATTATTTGGAAGGGAATACTTAAAATAAAAAAACCTGTTTTAAGAACAACCGCCAGAAGTTTAAGGAAAATGAGAAATGCCGCAAACAGTAATAAAATAATGGCAAGTTCCATACATCACTCCTCCCAATTGAATTCAATGTTTAGCAATTGATACGATGTTTAAAGTTAGAGAGTTTCAGAATAGTTCAAGTCATTTGTCATTAAGTCATTTCGCTTCGCTGTCATTAATAGTCAATGTTCAATCTTTAATGACGCCGAAGGCAAATGACCTACTGATTTATTGACAATGTATTTTCTAAAGATTTTTGCTATAAACAATTACAATTTTATACTTCACTCAATTCGGCTTCTTCAACCACGGGTTCTTGAAGTTCGCCATTAAACATTGATGCAAATTTGTGTCGGCCCTTTTCACTCCAGCCGTCCAGAATATAATACACCACCGGAACAACCACCAAAGTTAAAAACGTGGCAATGGCCAAACCAAAAATCACCGCTACGCCCATGGGACCCCACCACTGCGAACTTTCGCCGCCGATGTCAAATCGAAAATTTCCAAAATCAAAACTCAATCCTGTGGTAAGAGGGATAAGCCCCAAGATGGTCGTAATCGCCGTTAAGATGACCGGTCGTAATCTTGTTTTACCGCCTAAAATGATTGCCTGCAACTTTTCCATGCCACGCTGCCGCAGTTGTTGAATATAGTCGATCAGGACAATGGCGTTATTTACTACCACACCCGCCAGACTGATTACCCCTATGCCAGTCATGAGAATACCAAAGGGCATACGAGTCACCATCAATCCCACTAGCACACCGATCAAGGATAAAACGACCGAAACCATGATAACGAATGGCAAAGAGGCAGAGTTGAACTCATAAACAAGCACAAGAAAGATAAGGAAAATGGCCGTCATAAAGGCTCTGGTAAGAAAAGCTTTGCTTTCTTCTTGTTCTTCGTTTTCACCGGTATACTCCACAGAATATCCTGCAGGAAATTGAACATCTGCAATTTTTGCTTGTACATCTTTGAGAACGTCGTTAGCGAGACGGCCTTCGACATTACCCGAAACTGTAACCACCCGTTTCAAATCCTTACGTTTGATCGAGGTAAAGCCTCCTTGTACCTCAAAGGTGGCCAAGGATATGAGCGGAATTTGCGTGCCTTCTTCAAATATCGTGATGTTTTGTAGGACATCGAGACGATTCCGTGCCTGCTCTTTGAGTCGTACCGTGATGTCGTATTCGTCTTCGGCGACCCGGTACTCAGAGGCTTCGGTGCCGTAAATAGCCGTGCGAATGGTTGAGGCAATTTTGGAGGTATTTAATCCATGAATAGCGGCCTTCCTCCTGTCGATTCGCACTCTTAACTCAGGCCGACCTTGATCAAAATCATCTTTCAGGTCAACCAATCCTGGAATATTTCTGATCTCCCTTCTAATTTTAGCGGCTAAATCGCCTAAAATTTCAAAATCATCGCCTGAAATTTCTACATTAATTGGAGGACCCGTTGGTGGTCCCATGTTAGGTTTTTGAACTTCGATTCTGGCACCGGGAACATGTTCTACTTGATGACGAATCTGATGCATGGTCGTCTCTGAAGATTGGTGACGATCTCGACGATCTACGAACTCAATAGTCACCCAACTCTTGTGCGGGGTACCTCCCCCGCCGCCAAAACCAAATCCGCCACCCGCGGTACCAACATTGGCCACATAGCTAGATATATCTTGTTCAAAATTCGGCATTTTCTTTTCAATTTCCCTGACAATGCGGTCAGACTCTTGCAATTTTGTTCCGGTAGGGGCCGTAACTTCGATGAGTATCTGCGACGGTTCCACATCTGGGAAAAATTCAACCCCCTTACCGAAAAAACCGTACAAGACAAAGATTAATATCAGGGTGATAAAAGACGCGGACAGGGTGATGGCTCTACGAGTTAACGCAAATCTGAGGACCTTTTCATAGTATTTTAAAATTTTGGGTAAGAATCTCTCTTTACTTTTTTTCTTGGTCACTTTCATAAATACTTGGCACAGCACAGGATTGATGGTCAAGGCCACAAACAGAGAACAGCTTAAAGTAATGATAAGAGCGATGGGTAAATATTTCATAAATTCACCCATAATTCCCGGCCAAAAAAGCATGGGAGCAAAAGCACAAAGCGTCGTTACTGTGGAAGCTGTAATAGCCCGACTAATTTCAGAAGCCCCTTTTTGGGCGGCTTCAAAGGCGTTGTAACCCTCTTCTCGATGGCGGTAGATATTTTCAACCAGAACAATGGCGTTGTCAACCAACATGCCTAAAGCCAGGATTAAACTAAATAACACGATCATGTTTAAAGTGTAGCCCAGGGCCTGAATGATGATAAAAGAAATGAGCATGGAAAGAGGAATGGCCACGGCCACAAATAATGAATTTCGGAAACCTAAGAATGCAAACAGGACGGCAACCACCAGGAATAATCCAGAAATTATATTATTCTCCAGATCAGAAACCATGTTTTGGATATCCTTAGAACGGTCGGCCGTGAGGGTAATGACGGTTCCGTAAGGGAGTTTTGTTTTCTCCTGCTCTATGATATTCTTGATTTCATCTGCTATTTGAATGAGATTGGCACCCGAGCGTTTTTTTACGCTCAGCGAGATACAATTGCGACCGCCTTCCCGGGCTAAGCTTGTTTGTTCTTTATACCCATATTCAACATCTGCGATATCCTTTATGTAGACAGGAGATTCATGATCTGCGTTTATAACCAAATCAGGAATGATATCCACTCGGTCGAATTCACCGGGAATCCGAACCAAATATTTTAGATTCCCCACCTCAATGGAACCACCGGGTATGGTCTTATTTTCATCCTGAATGGTTTCAATAACGTCATTAAAAGCAATGTTATAATGTTTCAGTTTCTCCAAATCAACATTAACTTTGACTTCTCGTTCAAGCCCTCCGCTGATGGTGACATCCAGTACCCCCTGAATCGTTTCAAACTTATCCTCAAAGTCTTCGCCAATTTCTTTTAATTTGACCAAATCGTAATTACCTGAGATATTAACTAGCATTATGGGAAATTCTGAGAAATTGATTTCGTTTATGATGGGCTCTTCCGCATCCTCAGGGATTTCACTTTTAGCCAAATCTACTTTGTCTCGAACTTTCTGGAGTGCTTCGTCTATATTTATATCTGGATTAAACTCCACTTCAATAGTAGAAATGCCTTCGCTTGAAGTAGAGCGGATTTCCTTGACATCTGTAATCTCATTTATCTTTTTTTCAATAGGTTGGGTCACTAAAGTTTCAATATCCCCAGGGGCCACACCAAAATAGGGCGTGGAAACCAAAATTATCGGGATAGTGATAGACGGAGCTGATTCTCTCGGCAATGTACTATAGGCGATTAATCCCATGATAACGAAAATAGAAACTAGAACAAAGATTGAAGGTTTGTGTTTTAACGAAAAATCGATTAGTTTCATTTTATACCTTTTTTGCTGATGGAAATTAATTTTTCACTTTGCATTTTTCATTTTTCAATTTGCAATTGCGGCTCCGCCGCGCTAGCCTGTTGAGAGTTAAATCTTCGTTTGTTTTGCGAAAGTCTTAATCATCTCATAAAAAGTAGTTGGGTTGGGACTATTCACTATTTACTTTTCACTATTCACTTGCGCTTTAGCGGCCTAAGTTTGTTCACCTCATCTCCGAACATCCATTTATGATCTCTCATCTTCCATTTACCGTTTTCCATTTTACATTTCCCATCTAATGAATTGCAATTCTTTCGCCATCAACCAGATCGCGATGCCCGACAACAATTAGCTGGTCTCCAGCTCTGAGCCCCTCTGAAATCATTATTTGATTGTTGTAAGAACCACCCAACTGTACTTCACGTTGTGAGGCTAAATTACCATGAGCTACAAAGACAAACTTCCCGGCTTCAGTTTCTATGATAGCGTCTCTGGGAATCACAACCACATTGTCAAGTTGAGCTTTCTTGATCTTTATGTTCGCAAACATTTCAGGCTTGAGGTGACCATCTTCGTTGTTCAATTCAATCTCTATTGGAAATGTTCGACTGTTTTTGTTGATGCTTGGCCCTACGAAAGTTACTTTACCATGAAATTCGTCGTTCGGTAGTATGTCAAATGTTATGGTTACTAGCGCTCCTGTTTTGACATCCGGGATATATCGCTCAGGAACGCCTGCAGATATCTTGACGATGTCGGTTTTTACCACTTTAAATAGAGGGGTTCCTGGTTGTACGAATTCTCCAACTTCAACGAACGTATCATCTATAAATCCAGGGACGGGGCTCTTGATTCTTGCTTTGTCCAGGCGGGCTTTTAAGTTCTCATACCGGGCCTTGTCTCTATCCAAAGTATATTTGTATTCTAAGTACTTCTGCTCTGAAATCACCTTATCTTTATGAAGATTGGCTTGTCTTTTGAAAGTAGCTTCGCTTAATAAATAAGAAGCTTGGGCTTCCTCAAAGCTTGCCTGTAAGACTTTGCTTTTCAATTCAACGACCACATCACCTTTACTGACCCAATCGCCCTTTTCTTTGAGGAAGTTTTCAATCACGCCACTTTCCTCTGCGCTGATTGTGGTAGCAATGTCTGCAGTTACCGTTCCAGTCACCTCTATATACTCCGCAAAACTTTGAGATTCAACGGTTAAGACTTTTACATCGGTTACCTTTTCGGCAATTCCGTTGGTTGAATTATTTTTGCCATCTGCTTCTTCTCCGCATTTCAGGCTGACAAAGGTTAAACAAATTGCGGTCACTATGAGTAAGTTTCTTTGAAGGTTCATTTTGCTATTCTCTCCCTATTGCTTTGTTTAGTTCCGCCAGTGCAACTTTATGATCATAGACGGCTTGAACATAATTTGTTTTAGTTAGGTTTAACGCTAACAGAGCATCTCCAATTTCAATTTGGGTGCCCACTCCTTCGTTGTACCTGCGTTCTGCCATATAGAGAGCTCGTTCGGCCTGATGAATGGCATGTTGCTGAACCTGCACTCTTTTTTCTGATTCTTTGATTCTTAATAAAATAGATTTAACTTCAATCTTCAGATTATCTCTGAACATTTCTACTTGATGCTGAGCATTTCTATAGTCTAACTTGGCTTGCTGCACTTTCGCATAAGTCCTCATTCCGTTAAATATGGGCACTTCTAGTCTTATGGCTCCGCTGAGGCTGTTTTGAAAACCATCGCCGAAATCGAATGCATCTGATTGGGCAACGCTTTGATAGGTGCCACTAAAAGAAAGTTTGGGCAGAATATCGGCGCGGGTTATGGCGATATTATGTTTCAAAATACTGGTTTGAAATTCTAATTGTCTCATTTCTGGCCGCCGTTCTAAGGCTTCTGTCTGCACTTCGGTTAGGGAAATTCCGTTGGTCTGCTCAAAGTCTAACTCGCCTTCCAAAATTATGTCCTGCTCCAGGTCCAAGCCAATTAACTCCTTAAGTTGATTTTCGGCTATTCTTAAATTATTTTCAGCGCGGATGACTTGAGGTTGCAAGTTCGTGTAATCCACCCAGGCCCGCAAAGTGTCCAGTTCCGATACCTGTCCTTGTAGAAAGAGCTTGCGAGTGTTCATTAAATGAGCCAACTGCTGCTCAAGCGACTGTTGATTGATAGCCAGCAACTGCTGGTCTAACTGAACAGTGTAGAAGGCCTTTTTGACTTCAAAAATTACATTCGATTTTACTGCTTGAAAGCCTTCTTTTGAAAATTTCTTAAATAAGCTGGCAGCTTTGATGCCACTTGCGACCTTTCCAGACTGGTAAATAGTCTGCTCTAAAGTAAGGCTCATGGCGTATGAATTCTTTGAACCAAAACGAACCGGCACTAGTTTATTGGGATCTCCTCCTGGGAAAACAAATATTTGTGGTAAGAAAATAACTGGCTGCTTAAAATTACGAGTGTATATCCCATTGAAGGTAATTTGTGGAAAAGCATCTGCCCAAGCCTCTCGTATTAGAGCGCCTGATGATTTAACATCATTGTTCGCGATTAGAATGCTTTCGTTGTTTTTTGTAGCCAAATCAAGAGCTTGGTCTAAACTAAGCACCACTGGTGATTGGACTTGAGAAAATCCAGAAGCAGTGAGAATACATATGGCAAATATTAAGAATATGAATTCAATCAGTTTCATGTTTTCTTCCTTATGCAATGAATATCCGAGTTATTTTTACTTACGGCTTCGCGGTGCCAGGTGTGCAATTCAAACTTGACTTACCTAGCTAGTGTTTGAACGAAAACAGTCTTTTCCTGTCATTCCCGCATGCTTTAAGCGGGAATCTCCTGCCTGAAATGATGAGATTCCGGCTCAAAAGATTGCCGGAATGACATTAAGAATCGAGTTTTCGTTCAATCACTAGCTACCCCTTCAAAAAAGATTTGCTTAATCAATTTTGCGTCTTTTTTCAAATCGCTAATTTCAGGTTCTCTTATGGCGTGGAGATAAGCCACGTGAATCAATCCAAATAATGCCTGCGCTAATTTCAAGGAATCTAATTTTTTGAACTCCCCTTTCTTAATGCCTTCGTTGAATAGCTGAGCCAAGAATTGTAATAACGCTGCTTGTTGTGCACAACATTTGCCAAACATTTCGTCATTCAAATTACGTGCAAGATTATTTCTCTCCAGTTCTAGAATACTGAATATTTGCCGGTGCCTTTCAAAAAACTCAAAGGCTGAATCAATATAAGTTTCCACTTTTTCTCTTGGTGTGGTTCTGTTTTGAATAGCTTCGGCTACAAACTGTTGAAAGCGGTTGATGCCTCTTTCAATGATGCAGGTAAGAAGTTCTTCTTTACTTTTGAAGTAATTGTAAATGGTCCCCTTGCCAAATTCGGCAACCTCGGCAATTTCGTCCAACGTGGCTTTTTCAAAGCCACGCTCGGAAAACACTTTCCTCGCAGCCCGTAAAATTTCTTCCCGCCGTGCCAGGCGTTCGCGCTCCTTCCTCGGTAAAACTATTTGTGTTTCCATGGTTGATTTACTCCTCAAAATGACTGATTGGTCATCTTATGACTAATGAGTCGAAAACTACAACGGTTTACTGAAAAAAGCAAGAAATGTTTCATTAAATTCTGATTTTTGATCAAAATTGAATTACTTGAGACCTCAATATTCAATGGATTGGCTATTCGTTGATTCTTGGTGGGTTATTTTGCCCAATCGTTGATGAGTTGGTTCAGGTCGGGCGGTTGTTGTTCGATAAAAAGGCGGCACTTGAGACGCTCGACAAGTCGCTCGAAACGGCCACCTCCCGAAACATTTGCTGCAGTTGGATAAGGAACCACGCGTGATGGACGAAACTAAAGTTATTCACTACCTCAACAATGGGCAAAATAATGGTTGAGCATTCACGCTGAGGACTGCTTCAATTGCAGCAGTTTTTTAAGCGCCTCTGAGAATTGCTCCTGTGCCTTATCTAAATATACATGAACCTCGTCTATATAACCATCTGCAGAGGCTGACCAGACCCGGTTTAGATGCCTTTCACCTGCTGCAAAATAGCTCATGACATCTGCATATCCCTGCAATCCATATACATGGGCAATGCTCTCCCTTGCTTCTACAAAGGTACTCATATCGTTTGGGAATAATTCGTCGATACGGTGACGCACATCATAAGGATCGTCCGATTTCTTTTCTCCACGAAGCTGGTTCATGTTTTCAACAATTCGGTTTAGGCTGGACTCGATGTTTTGAATATTAGAAGCCAACTTTCCCTTTTCTTGGGTTTGTCGTCTTTGATGTAACCGAACAAGAGTTATTCCGATGGCGCCAAAAACTAACGCCGAGAAAAAGTAGCCCCAATTTACGATTCGTGTGTCTAACACGGTCGTCAAGCCACCTATCAGGAAAGCTATCGATATAATCAAATATCCCAATTTTTTCATAATGATTACTCCTATGCGCTTAATCCACCTGAGATCACATAATATAAAGCGAAGCCGACACCGACCAAGGCTTCACCCACAATAAGACCCGCGGCCACGGGAATTCCTACCTCATCGCTAAAACGATGACCCAGCTTCCAGTCTACCAAAATCCGAAGCGCGGTACCAATACTGTATGTCAGTACGATATTGAATGGCAGGTAGAACCCAAGGCCAACCAGAATACCGAGTCCTCCGATACCGCTGGCGCTTAGCAAGGCTCCGAGACCGGCGCCTGCGATATATTTTTGCACCGGGACATCTCCACCCAGAATGCCACTTATCATGCTGGCCAGTGCCTGGCCCTGCGGCGCGGGCAGCCTTTCGCTACCCAAGCCATAGGCTCGGTGCAGGATGAATAACAGAGCCATGATCAAAATGGGACCTAACCAGGCGCCAAGGAACTGTCCGGTCTGTTGCATTTTGGGAGAGGCCCCAACCAAATAACCGGTTTTCAAGTCCAGCATCAGGTCGGTGGCCTGTGCCATGGCCACACAAGCGGCTGCCCCGACCATCACTGAAGAAATGATTGCAGCTCTATCACCAATTCCACTGCTGATAAAAATGAGGATTGTGATGGCAATCAAGGTCATGCCGCTCAACGGAGACCAGTTTGTTCGACCAATGCATTCTGATAAAATGACCCCTGCCATCCATATCCACAACGTGCCAAGAATTGCCATCAAACCACCTCGGATTATTCCGACTTCTTTTGTGGAAAACACGGCAATGACGAAAAGTAAAAGGGAGGCGGCGCCGATAGCGATGTAAAGAAGGCGTATGGGCATCTCATCTTTGGAGATGGACATTTTTAGCTTTGTAGCCATTTGCATACTTCTGATAGCGCTCACTACTAACGGCAAAGCCAGCGCAATGCCTGTCAGAGCTCCTCCTATTAGCATTCCGATGCCGACGGGTCGAAACAAATTTATACGAAGATAACCTGGCATGCTGGTTCCCAGGCTTTGCAGCGTTTCAGCAGAAGGCAGCATTCCCATCCCAGCAAGAACCGGTGCCAGAAACCAATAGCAGACGTAGCCGCCGACAATGAAGAAGAAACCGCCTTTTCCCGCTATGAAAGCAACCCCTATTGTGAGTAGCGAAACATACCAGACGCCATTCATATAGGCCGGCATGCCGATCAGATCACCTAATGCCCAATTCTCAAAACCAGTCATCTGGCTGATAAAGTGCACGATGGCGCTTACCGCAGCCCCGGAGAGCAGGAGTATGGCTTTACGAATACCTGCTCCCGGCGACTTCAAAATGGTGGCGACCGCCACACCGCCCGGATAGGTGAGCCGCTCAAAGTCTATCATTTGTTTTCTCAAAGGAATGATGAAAGCGATGCCGAGCACACCGCCGGCGATACAACCGAATACCATCAAAACGGCACTAAAGTCGGTTTGGCCTAGAATAAATAAAGCAGGAACCGAGAACATCATGCCCGCCGAAGCACCATTTACTGCGCTGGCCACTGTCTGGTTAATGTTGTTTTCGATAATGCTGTTTCTTCGCATAATGCCGCGAAGAATGCCAAATCCCAAAATTGCAGCCAGTTCGGAACCCTCTATGGAGAAACCCAGAATCAATGCAGCATATCCGATACTCAAAGCGATTAAAGCACCCAAGAAATAACCCACCAGAATGCTAGGCAACGTGAGCTCCGGATAAGCACCTGTGCGAACGATTCTTCCCTCACTGCTTTGCGTATCTGCCACGGTTTAGCCTCCTTTCAGTTGATTGGTTACTTTTATTTTAAATTCTCAGGGTTTAATCATTTCTTCTGGAATATCAATGGCTTCTATCAAAACGGACTCACTAGATTGCACCTGAGTTGAGTGCTTAACGAGTACATCTGCTAATATCTCAAATCGGGGATCATACATGGTGTGCTCCTGTGATTGGATTTTGAAATGTCAATTAGAACTCCAAAAATATGCAAAATAATTTCGAAAGCTGCAAGAGAGAAATGGCGTTTTTCTCGAAAAAAGGGGGTGACATAGAAGCTACTTGTGGTAATTGATTGCCCGACCGACAGCTTTTACGCTGCTGGAATTTCATTTAGATTACGTCGGTAACACTCGGGCAAGAGATTCTTCGCTTTTGAAATTAAGTAAGTGGTGGTGCTTCTGAATGAAGTGAAGAATCTCTGTTTTTGTGATTTTCTCGAAATATTGTTGGCTCAGAATG
>JBHIAW010000091.1:0-12012 GCA_046758765.1 bacterium | reverse complement strand
AATACGCTGACGCTGATTTTTGCACTCCATCCCAAACAACCGTTTCCTGAAAGGGTTCATGCCTTCACAAGCTACAAATATTTTGTTTCAAGAGTCGGCCGTCTTATTCTCCTTCCCAACCACCTTTCGAAGCGAAAAGTTACGCACCTCAAAACAGCTCAACTTGCGAAAGTTCAGCTCGTCGAAAATACTGCGTAGAAAGTTCGAACTTACCCTGATCCAGACCATATTTTTGACAACTCATTTCAAACATCTGGGCTGTCGTTTTTCGCTAAAATTTCCCGAGAGTGGTCAACAAAATATTCTGTTTTAATTTTGCAACCTTCCTCATGTTCCAGCCATTGTGGTTCTATTTCAACTTTCAACCTTTCAAAACGATTTTCACTCGCTTGATTATGAAGTGATGGGCCTCGTTTTCTCGATTCATCGACGCTTAGGAAGATTTTGGAACGAGAAGATTTACCAAAACGAGCTTGCTGATCGTTAATGAAGCTTTTCATAATAGTTTTGCCCAAAATCGTTTTGCTTCTTTGGACGACACCTGAATAGTTACGAATCTTCGAAAGTTATCTTTAATCAGATTGAGATTTTCTCCAACGGATCAAAAAAGCCAACGGATTATGGAACTAAATTTGTTTGAATCAGTTGGGTTGATCTATCCGTTGGAAATTAAAGTTTTGATCTTCAGTTAAATCTGGCTGATTTGGTTGCGTAATCGTAAATACAATAGGAAAAAATGTTGTCAGGTGAGTATGTTGATAACGTTCCTAAATGCTACTTCGTTGTTGAATCTCGATGCTGGTTGCCAGATGCTAGATCAAAAGACATTTTTCTTAAGCATCCAGAATCGAGCATCTAAATTTTCAGAAAGCACTATTCAATCTGAAAAACGGAATGACCTCTTCTCTTGACCTACCAATGTCCAACCGAATAATCAAATTGTTGTTCCACTTGAGCCAGAAGCCGGCACCAAAAGTTCTGTGAAAATTATCAAAGGAAATATCTGTGAATCGGTTCCACACTCTACCGCTGTCAAAAAAAACGATAAAAATTAGGTCAAAAGATTGAGTCGTAAGGTCAAAACTTTTGAATCGATAGCGCAGCTCCGTGAGAGTAAAGAATCTTATCTTGTCCTGAAAGCGTCTACTTTGGAATCCCCTTAGTGACTGACTTCCACCCAGACTGCGAGTTCTTCTTTGTCCGGCAATCTCACCAAATGCATAATAAGGTGCTTTACCAGCAATGGCTTCAAAGGCCATCCGATTAGCAAATATGAGACGGTTTGAATGAATGGGAATGAAATGGGCATCAGAGAACGTATAGCGATAATACGACACAATTCTTGAGCTTGTTTGTACACCCTTTGGCCCTTCGATTTCAACATTCACCGTTGCAAAGTTTGGCTCAAAAGTAAATTCGGTAAGAAAACCCTGCACCGGAAATACCTCGCTTGTGCGAGTGTCCCAGCTAAGTCGAAAGCTCAAATGTCGATTCGCACCCCCCAGATGTCCAAATGGACGGTCTTGGGCAAGAAACGAAGTTTCCGGTCCTTTTTTCAATTGCGGTTTGACTTTTTCTATACCCAATCCAAGCCAGAAGTACACATCCGGTAGAATTTCTCGAATGCCATATACCGTTACTCTGGGGCGCTTTAGATTATAAAGATAAAAATCTTCATCTACAAAATTTGGGCTCTCTGTATCAGTAATATCGTCACTGTTTACACTATTATTACCCAGGCCAAAATAACGAGCCTCCAAATCCCGTTCCCACTCTGCCTGCACCATCAATCCGTAGGAAGACCCACCAATGTATGGATAATCGAAGATGAGCTTATGTTTGTGACTCCCCTTCAATGAAGCGATGACTTGCAAGGTCAAGCGATACAGATACGGATTTTTTCGCTTAGACAGAATTAAGGTCCTAAACCCGAGATTCAAACCGGTGCGGAAATCAAAATAGGAAATAGGCAGGGCGTTAATCGTATGAACGCTGCCAAATACCTCAGCCTGGTGTTCTTTAAACAGCATACGCACGACGTTTGCAACAAGCCCGCCTTTTTCTTCTTGCTTGCTGTTTTTTGACTTTTCTTCTTGAGCTGGGTGTTTATTTTGTAGGTTGAGAGATTCAGCGTACGTATTTTGGAAAACTGATAAAATCAAACAGGACATTAAGGAGAATATTAAGATCTGAAATCGCACTACCGAATCAACGTACGAGTTCCTCAGAGCAAAAATGCCGGGCTTCATGTTCTACCCCCTCAATCATTATCGTCCTCAACGTCGATGCCAATGCGGCTTGTCATAACAGTTAATCCCAGATTCGGAAAACCTATGAGAGCTAAAATCACAGAGCATGAGTTTTGCTATTTTTCAAGATCATGAGATGCAAGGTATAGGGTATAAGGTATAAGGACAAGGGAACAGGGGCCGATGAAATGGCGATAAATCTACTTATTCCCCTATACCTTATACCTCTGTAACCTTCAGATAATTAAACAGATAAAATCTGAGAGTATTTGTCAACATCTGTTCAAGTTTCCCTATCTGGTTAATTTCATCTGGATTTCACTGTCAAACGCCGAAGTTGCCGTTGCAGTGAGGGAGAACTGCATTAATGGTGTAATGCGTTCCTAGCTAATGATTGACCCAAAACTCATCTAACGAACTGTCATTGCGAGGCGTCTTTTGCCGAAGCAATCTCCTGCCGTGCCTAAGATGGAGATTGCTTCGCTGAGAAGCGCTCACAATGACATCAAAAACCGAGTTTTCGGTCAATCACTATCTAGTGGCATTGTTGCAATCATCCATCAATCCATTCGACTATCTTCGGTGTGCTTCAGTGTTCAATCTTTCTTTTTTGAAGCAGCATTGCATTGCCCAAGGGCATGCTCCCAAAATTTGTAAGAAAGAATTTTAAGTGATTTTGAAATCGCTCCTCCACATCCTCGGCTGGCATCCATCGAACATAAAAAGCATCTTCGTTGGCTTCCAAAACAGACAAAACGTCCTTGCGAAACTTTACCAAACCATGTTTTAAGTTACTGGCGTACCCGTAGTAAAACATGGCACTTTTTCCTTTTGGGTAAGTTAAGAGTCCTTCTCTCACACGAATCTGAAACAAGCCTGCTTTCGTGGGGATGTTTTCTTCCATCTGATCCAAAGGGCTCCAATTAGAATATTGCATAGATTTTAAACCAATAAGGATTCAGATTGCTAAATTGTTACAGACAACCACTTCTAAAGATACACACCTTTCATTCTAATGTCAAGGAAGAATTGAAATTAAAAACTTTCTGAAAATACACACCCAATTCTAAATTAGGAATAACAGGTTTAACGAAATTGATCAAGAAGTGTTTAAACGAAAACACAGTTTTTACTGTCATTGCGAGCGTCTCAGCGAAGCAATCTCCCTATTAGGTAGGCATGAGATTGCTTCGGCAAAGAACGCCTCGCAATGACGGCTTTAATCTATAGTGTTCGTTCAAACACTATTTAGATTATGCAGCACGTCAAAAAAGGAATTTTGCATATGTTAAATCGGTTCAAAGTATAAATGGCCAGGAATTAAGTTTCCAACAAAAAAGAGCGAAAATAAATAAGAACATGTTTTTAAAATTTGATCATATAATCCTTGTATTTATTAAATAGGATTGCTATTTTGATTATAGTTAATTTTGTAATGACTGCGCAACATTTTACAAAACAAACGCGTTTCCTATTTGAATAGCAGATATAGAGAACCTAATCCAAAGGAGAGCATATTTATTATGATTAATTATTTGCCAAAGAATTCAGCATCGTTGAGAATGATCTCTCTGTTTATTGTCATCTCATTAGTTTTGTCAGTTCCTACCTTGAATCTGTTTCCAGCGGAGACGCTGGCGCCGGACAAGTACCACCCAGTGGTAGGTAAATTTATAACGAGATTGCTGCCTAAATACCATTATAATCACCAAACCATTAATGATTCAGTTTCGGCTGAACTCCTAAAGACTTATTTGCAGAGATTAGATCGAAACCGTTTATTTTTTCTTGCCTCAGATATAGCGGCATTTGAAAAGTACCGCTATGAACTAGATGATGCACTTGCTTCTGGTAACTTAGAACCAGCTTACACAATTTTTAATACCTTGTTGGAAAGAGTGGACCAAAGACTCGGTTATATTCGTAATCGTTTGGAAAAAGAGTTTGATTTTACAATCGATGAATATTTTGAACCAGATCGGCATGAAGCCCCTTATGCCAATACCGTTGCAGAGCTTAATGAACTCTGGCGCAGAAAACTTAAACATGAAGCGCTAAATCTAAAACTTGCTGGCAGAGACTGGGAAAAGATTCAAACAACTTTGAAAAAACGGTATTCCAATCTTCGGAAGCGCTACGAACAATTTATTTCTGAGGACGTATTTCAGTATTTCATGAACGCTCTTTCTTGGACCTATGATCCTCACACGGGTTACTTAACGCCCATGAGTTCGGAGAATTTTGGAATCGATATGAGCCTCTCACTGGAAGGCATCGGTGCACAATTGACAACCGAAGATGATTATACAAAAGTAGTCCGTATTCTACCAGGAGGACCGGCAAGTCGAAGTAAGCAAATTTGGCCGGATGACCGGATAATAGGCGTGGCTCAGGGTGCAGACGGTGATATGGTTGACGTCATTGGAATGCGCCTTGATGAGGTAGTGAAGATGATCCGGGGACCCAAAGGCACCACGGTTCGTTTAGAGATTATACCTGCAAAAAGTACACCTGGGAGTCCGACGAAAGAGATCGATCTCGTTCGGGATAAGGTCGTTCTCACTGAGCGGGAAGCCCACAGCAAAACAGTAGAGCTGCAACACCAAGGTCGAAATCTTAAAATAGGGATTATCACCATCCCCACTTTCTATGCTGATCTGGCAGCCCAGCAAAGAGGTGAAAAGGATTATAAAAGCACGACCAGGGACGTCCGCCGACTACTGTTTGATTTGAACAGAGAAGAAATCGATGGCTTGGTCATAGACCTTCGCCAAAATGGTGGCGGTTCTTTGCAAGAAGCCATTGAATTAACCGGCCTTTTCATCAAAGAGGGCCCGGTAGTGCAGGTGCGAAATTCTATTGGCAGAACCAAAGTTGAAAGGGACCCGGACCCCGCTATTGCTTACGATGGACCTCTGGCGGTACTGGTTGACCCTTACAGTGCCTCAGCTTCAGAGATCTTTTCTGCAGCTATTCAGGATTACGGTCGAGGAATTATCATGGGCAGCCGGACTTTTGGAAAAGGCACCGTTCAGAATCTTTTTAATTTAAACAGATTCATTCAAATTGGTGATGCAAAATTCGGACAGCTAAAAGTGACCATTGCTAAATTTTATAGGATTACAGGCGGTACCACGCAACATCGCGGGGTAATTCCAGACCTATCCTTTCCTTCTATCCGTGATGAAATGGATCTTGGTGAGAGTGCTCAAGCCAATGCCTTACCTTGGGACCAAATCAAGCCTACTTTATTCCACTCCGAGGATCGAGTTTCAAAGTACCTCGCCACATTGCGGTTGAAATCCAAACAACGTACGGCAAAAAATCCCGAATTCCAATATTTGCTGGAAGATATTGAACAATATAAGCAGAAAATAGCCAGAAATACAATTTCACTGCAAGAAACAAAGCGCAAACAAGAACGCGATAGGTTAGAAGCCAAGCGTCTCGCACGGATTAATGAAAGACGTATAGCAAAAGGGCTGAAGCCGTTGAAAAAAGGAGATGAAATACCAAAAGATGAAAAGGCTCCGGATGCTTTGTTAGATGAGAGCACTCGAATCTTAGCAGATCTAATCTCTTTGTCAAGGACGACTGAAACAACTCAGATAACCATTGAGGAACAGCCCTAGAACATAACGCCATCAATCGATTGCCGCAAGCTAACGTTTGCCACTATTCTGGTGTAATATAAGCCGCTGTAATCCCACCATCCACCATAAACGTGGCCCCGTTGATATAGGACGACTCATCGCTTGCAAGGTAAAGAGCCGCATGAGCAACATCTTTAGCTTGAGCGAAACGACCCATGGGAATGTGCACCAATCGTCGTTGACGCCTTTCCGGATCGGCCAGGAGTTCAGCAAGTAGAGGGGTTTCCACTGGACCAGGACATAGGGCATTGGCACGAATATTTTTTCGTGCGAACTCCGCAGCAATTTCGCGAGTCATGGAAAGCACACCTCCCTTACTGGCGGTATAGGCAATCTGAGAGACGGCTGCCCCCATCAAAGCCACAAAAGAGGCCGTGTTGATAATAGAGCCTCCACCAGCGCGTAGCAGGGCTGCAATACCATATTTGCATCCCAAAAATACGCCTTTCAGATTTACGCTAATGACTTGATCCCAAATCGCTTCTTCGGTGGTAAGTACAGAGCCATCATCGGGGTGGAAAATACCCGCGTTGTTGAATAACACATCGAGTTTGTGGTAGGTCGTTTCCGTAAATTCAATCATTTTTTTTACTTCGTTGGACTTGGAGATATCTGCCTGGCAAAAGGTAGCTTCACCGCCACTCTTAGTTATGATGGATACGGTTTCTTCGCCAGCCTCAGTCTGGATGTCTACAACCACCACTTTTGCTCCTTCTTTTGCAAACAGCAGTGCTGACTCCCTGCCAATGCCGCTACCCGCACCGCTGATTAAGGCGACTTTGTTGGACAATCGCATGTTTTTTCTCTCCTCTTTTACTTTTTAATATTTTCGGAAGCATTTGGGGGTCGAATATGATGTCGATCTCTGGCCGCTTCGATGAGTGCTTGGAAAAGTCGCAGATGATGCGGATCATTTACGGAAAGCTCAGGGTGCCAAAGAACGGCAATCATCCACGGGTGCTTTTGATGTTCCATAGCCTCGACCACACCATCCGGCGCTCTCCCTACGACCCGCCAGTCCGAAGGAATTTTCCGAGGTGCTTGATGATGTTGGGAAACGACGGACAATTCGGTATCATCAACGATTTTTGCCAACCGACAATTTGGTACAATTTGCACCAAATGTACTGTTTCCTTACCGTTTTTTGTTCTATGGTCAATATCGTGTCCAAATTCGTCGGGAACATGGACTATGAGATCGCCACCTGTGGCGACATTGAGGAGTTGGGAACCACGACAGATGCCCAGCACTGGTGTATCTTCACCCACCACCTTCTGGGCGAGTGCCAATTCGAAGGCGTCTCGTTCCCGGTCCACTCTTGAAATACTGGGGTGTGAGGCCTCGTGGTATCTTGCGGGATCAATGTCCCCACCGCCAGCAAAGATCAACCCATCTACAAATTCAAGAAATTGTTCTGGCCTGGATTTACCAGGAGGCAGCAGGACGGGCACACCACCGGCTTTGCGCACCGCCTCGACATACTCCGCAGGCAAATAATAATTTCCAGATTTGTCCCGACCGTAGGTGGTAATGCCGATAATAGGCATGTTATTTGGTGTAGTCATTGGGGAAATTAAAGTATATCCTTGACATTTCGTTTACAATTATATATTTTTGTATGATTTGTATTTTAAGTTTTATCTTCACTAATATTTCGACCTTGGAATAAAAGTAATAATAAGAATTGAATTGGAGACAATCAAATGGAAAATTTGCAAATTTGTTATGAGCATATCACTATAACTCCAGAAAATGAAGCCTTAATTGCCGGTACGACAATGCGGGTCAGTCAACTGGTGGCAGAAAAAAAAGCTTATGGCTGGAGTCCTGAAGAATTGCATTTTCAACATCCACATTTGACTCTTGGGAAAATTTATGCAGCTTTGGCCTATTACGCTGATCACACTGAAGAGATCGATCAAGAAATTCATGAAGATCTCCTTATTTTTGATCGACTTAAGAGCCAAATGCCTCCTTCGGCTTTTCTTGACAGGGAGAAAAAGAAGAGAAGTTAAATGTCCGTAAAACTTTATATGGATACGCACATTCCCAGAGCTGTTACTTTAGGATTGCGAATACGTGGCGTTGACGTACTCACCGCTCAAGAAGATGGCACAGCAAATTTACCTGACCCGCAACTTCTTGTTCGAGCTACACAACTTGAACGCGTTTTGTTTACCTTTGATCGAGATTTTTTCAAAATAGCTTCAGACTGGCAAAAGCGAAATCAAGTTTTTCCGGGATTGGTATATGCCAAACCTCTCCGTATCTCCATTGGCAAAATCATAGAAGATTTAGATTTCATTGCAAAAGCAGCCAAACCACAAGATCTGGAAAATCAAATATTATTTCTACCTTTATGAGCTTGAACTTTATTGTCCTAACAAATTTTATGAAAGTCTGATAGGGCAGTGATTGTTTTGCTACCGAGATCTAAAATCAATTCAATCTTATTTGGTAACTATTCAGACTGTCATTCCCGAACGCTTTCATCGGGAATCCATAAGTCATGCGATCTCCATACTGTTTTGAATGTCAGCAAAACATGGATTCCTGCTTAAAACATGCAGGAATGACGACAGGCTGAATAGTTACCTTATTTCTTAATTAACCATTACGCTCGTTCAAAATACCGCGCCCGTTCCCAATTCGTCACCACTTCGTTAAATTTGCGCTGTTCGGTACGGAAAAAGTGCAAGTAATGGTCAACAACTTCATCCCCAAACGTTGCTCGCGCCCAGGTACTCTTTTCAAGTTCCACGATGGCCTCATTAAGGGTCTTGGGCACTTGAGATAAATTTTCCGCCTTGTACACATCGCCTTTAAACTCGGGTGGTGGCTCTATTTGATTGGTGACACCGTCAAGCCCAGCGGCTAAAGTGGCTGCAAAAGCTAAATACGGATTGGCATCAGCGCCCGGTGCACGACACTCGATACGCAACGAGGGGCCATGGCCCACAATGCGAAAACCCGCCGTGCGATTATCGTAGCTCCAGGCAATGGCGGTAGGGGCAAAGGAACCTGCCACATAGCGTTTGTAAGACGTTGGATAGGGCGCATAAAACGGGAATATTTCGCGGAGGTGTGCCATCCAACCACCGAGGAACCAGCGAAGAATCTGGCTAACATGCAATGGACCTAATGGCTCCTCCCCTGGAAATAGAGGCGTTGTGTCTTTTTGCTTCCAAAGACTGGCATGTAAATGCATGCTTGAGCCTGCATACCTTTGGTCCCATTTAGCCATGAAGGTAATGGAACACCCTTGTTGCAGAGCAACTTCTTTGGCCGCATGTTTGTAGATTGTGTGCCGATCAGACATTTCAAGAAAATCAGCGTAGCGCAAATTGATCTCTTGCTGACCCGGACCCCATTCTCCCTTGGAGAACTCCACCGGCACTCCCGACCGGTCCAGATGATGGCGGATAGCACCGATAACAAACTCTTCCTTCGTGCCCTGCAAAATGTGATAGTCCTCAATGTACTGACCAATCGGTTCCAAATCCATATATTTTTTGAAAGCCGCCTCTTCGTAGGAGTCCTTAAAAACGTACAATTCCAATTCGGAGCCCCCCATAGCGATATAGCCCTGTTTGGCCGCTTTTTCTACTTGTTTACGTAAAATGGTGCGTGGGGCCACCTCCACCAGCACATCCTCCTCTTCATTGTAAACATCACACAAAACAATAGCCGTTTTTTCCAGCCAAGTCGCTAGACGTAATGTCTTCAAATCCGGTATGAGACGGAAATCACCGTAGCCCTTTTCCCAACTGGTGAAAGCATAGCCCGGCACTGGATCCATTTCCATATCGCAGGCCAGCAGGTAATTGCAGGTATGAATAGCTCCGTTGAGTACTTCGTTTAAGAAAAAGGCCCCGGCGATGCGCTTCCCCATCAGACGACCGTAGATGTCAGGAAATGCCGTAAGCACTGTTTCAATTTGTTCCTCGGCTATCATTTTTTTCAATCTGTCTACGTCGAGCATGCCACGTACGTTCGTTTTAATCATATATAGTTTACTCCTCTTTTGCTTTTTGAATTGTTAGGCAGCCTCTAGCTGTAGAGCGTCGAGCGTTGAGCGTAGAGCGATTCTTCACACAGCAATACTAGTAATACAACCTATTATTCACATACACTCTACTCTCTACGCTCCACGCTCCACGATTTTGTGTGAATAAACACACTCTTCAACTCACTATAATGGTCCAACACCGCCAGTCCTAATTCCCGTCCAACGCCGCTTTGCTTGACTCCGCCAAAAGGCGCCTCCAGATGGACACTGTGGCCGGAATTCACCGAAAGCACGCCGGTTTCCACGGCGCGAGCAACCCGGAGAGCGCGTTCCAGATTTTGCGTCCAGATGGAGCCGGAGAGACCGTAGGTGCTGTGATTGGCAATGTTGATGGCCTCTTCTTCGCTGTCAAAGGGGATGGCACAAAGGACCGGCCCAAAGATTTCCTCCTGTGCAATTCGCATTTCAGAACGGACATCTGTAAATAGGGCAGGACTCAAATAGGCACCCTGCTTCAACTGTTCTTCATCCGGTATCAACCCACCACAGACAAGAGATGCCCCCTCTGTATTACCTAACTCAAGGTACCCTTGCACCCGCTTTCGATGATCCATTGAAATGAGAGGACCCATCTCGGTCTGTTCGTCTAAGGGATCACCCAGCCTTACCTTTTGAAAGAGCTCAGTTAGTTCGCTCAGAAATCTGTCGTAGATAGAACGTTGCACCAGCAGACGGCTGCGGGCACAGCAATCCTGACCCGCATTTCCCAATACACTCCAGACCGCCGAGGGCAGGGCACGTTCCAAATCCGCATCGGCAAAGACGATATTGGCAGACTTTCCGCCCAGTTCCAACGTAACGCGCTTGATGTCATCCGCCGCCAACCGCATCACCTGGGAACCAATTTCAGTGGAACCGGTGAAGGAGATTTTGCGCACCAGCGGATGGCGGACTAGCGCTTCACCGGCGATGCTCCCAGGGCCAGGAACCACATTAAGTACTCCTTCAGGAATCTCAGCTTCTAACGCAAGTTCACCCAGGCGCAAAGCAGTAAGCGGGGTCTGACTGGCTGGCTTGACTACAACGGTGTTGCCCATGGCCAAGGCCGGAGCAACTTTCCAGGAAGTGATGGCGATGGGAAAATTCCACGGCACAACCAAACCACAGACGCCAAGGGGTTCACGAAAGGTGAAACAAACCCCGGGGGCGGCCACCGGAATGGTTTGCCCTCCCACTTTATTGATGGCGCCAGCGTAGTATTCAAAGCAGTCAGCGGCTAAGGCAACTTCATCACGAGCTTCACGAATGGGCTTGCCCACGTTCTGGCTTTCCAGACGCGCTAACTCATCGGCATGTTTACGAATTAGCTCTGACAGCCGCAAGAGCAGGCGGGTCCGTTCTCGGCTGTTTAGACCTCGCCAGGGCCCTTCTTGAAAAGCACGATGCGCACTCTGCACCGCCGCCTCGATATCTTCGGCATCTCCCTCGGCGACTTCGGCCAGTGGTTTCCCCGTAGACGGATTGATGAGTGTTGCGGCTTTACCCGAAAAGGCTTTAATGCGTTTACCGTCGATGATTAGGTTTTCGTGTTTCATGGTCTTGTCCTTGGTTTAGTTTACAGAACCATAAACATAATCTTTTGATATCTGGATAATATAATATTTAAATTGGAAGGGTGCAATTGGAAATTGAAAAAATTAGTAAAACCTCAGTTATGGTTAGGGAGTTGGTTCTGCTTCCTTCCAATTCCGCCGACTATTCTGTCATTCAGAAAGACTCTTTTTTAAAATGCGCTCAAATCGAAAAGGATTCTTACAGCATAATATTAAAATCTCTCGTAACTTAGGTTTTACAAATCGAGCTGTTCATCTTGTTCAACCCGTCAACCACTGATTTCACAGCGCCGCAGAGCCGCAACCAGAAGAAAAAATCGATTCGACGAGTCTCGGTGACCTTTGGCACTGTTCGGTGGCAAGAAATTCTTAGACCACCGAAAATCACCGAAGTCGCCGAAGGTCACCGAAAAACTTTGTGTCCTTGTGGTTAGTACTTAAACAATAAAATCCTTACTCGAAATGCAAATAAATTTATAAGACAAAA
>JBHIAW010000090.1:0-12046 GCA_046758765.1 bacterium | reverse complement strand
AAGCTTTTTTTGATAAACTCGATAATTTCCAAATTTAGTTCCAACAATCTGGTCCAAGGTTTCTTAAACAAATCTTCAAAAAAATCTGCGTATTTCTCAAAATAGGCGGCATACTTGTAATTCACTAAAAGAGTCTTCCACTGTTTTTGTCTCCAGTTTTGAACCGTATCGATTTGCACTTGGTTGATCAACTGTCCCATTCGGCCTTTGGTGCTCACCGGAACCGTTAACCATTGAACACCTAGCGCGGTCTTAATTTTCGTTCGGTTAATAAAACTGTGTTTAGTGTATTGGATATCGTCGGCTAAGACGAACACATCAGCAAAGTGCATTTTCGTGAAAAAGTCAAGTAACGGGAGATAGGTTGGCTGGTTAGCGGCTAAAATCATCTGTTCGCGGTCAAAATTTGCGTGTGTTTTTGTAAGTAAGCTTTAATCTTGCCACTTGAATCGTCGTTTACAGCTCGCTTCAGGTCTTCGAGTTCATCTACATCATACCACTCCGTCAGTAGGCTGTAAGTGATCCCCATATTCGAAGCTCTTTCTACAGTATTCTGCAAAACCGAAGCAGAACTCCACTGAATATTTTCAAATATTCCGGTGCAAACCTTTTTAAGGCCGATCAAATAATATCCGCCATCTTCAGCCGGCCCTAAGACCAAATCAGATGCATCTAATCGCTTAAAAGCATCTTTGACAATATGAACTGGGAGTGTTGGGCTGTCGCTGCCTAAAATTATCACTTTGTTTGGACTTTGAGTTAAGACATGCTCAAAAGCATTCAACATTCGCTGGCCCAAATCCTTGCCATGTTGAGGAAAGCAGTCAAAGCCAGACGGGATCAACCTTTTGAAATCATTCCATCGCTCTTCAGGTTCATAGGCGATGTAGATAGCATCCGGTGCGGCACGTCGGCCTAAGTCAAGAGTTAGCTCAATAAATAAATGATACAAATCTGTGGCCAACCGATTCCCGATTTCAGCCCCCAGTCGAGTCTTGACTTTGCCGGGTGCAGGATATTTAACAAAAATCACTATGGAGTTCATTTAAGACAAGCAAGGGCTATCTTGAGCAGCAAAAACTCTTAACGCCTTTGGCAAAACGCAGCATTCAACCACTGGACCTTCCCATATTGGTTCTCCATCAATGTTGACTAATGCTGGTCTCTGGCGTTCAATCAGCACGGTTTGAGATTTGTGAAATTCGGCATCGGGAAAGTCTTTAATTTCTCCGTTGAACAGTTTGCGAAGAGCGCCAAAAACTTGAAAAAATGAAAGTTGGTGAACAATGGAAATATCCAAGAGGCCATCATTTAACTTTGCATCCGGAGCAATGATAGCACCGTTGCCATATTGTCGACCATTGGCAACGGCTACTACAAATGGACTGATTTCAAATGTTTTGCCGTTAAGACTAATCTTAACCCATTCCGGTTTATAAACAAAAAACTCTTTCGCTCCAACATAAAAATAGGAAATAGGGCCTCGGTTAGGGTAATCATCAAATCTTTTTCCTACCTTAGCATCAAATCCTACTCCTGCAACGAGAAAAAAATAACGCTCGTTAGCCTTACCCACATCGATTGAACAAATCTTCCCTTCTAAAATCAATTGGCACGCTTGTTCTAAATTTTGTGGGATATTTAAACTTCGTGCCAAACCATTACCAGAGCCACATGGAATAATCCCCATGGTCACATTAGTATTCACTAATCCTGAACCCACCTCATTGATGGTGCCATCCCCCCCTACCGCAACAACTATGTCGGCATTATTATCCACAGCTTGTTGAGCAAATTCGGTGGCTTCCCCTCTTCCAGTGGTCTCTTTTACGGCAATCTCATGATCCCTTTGGCAAAAATATTCAGATATGAATTCTATGATATCTCTTTGATGTTTACCGCCGCCGGCAATAGGATTCACAATTAATGTTAACTTCTTATGCATGTTTGTATCGTCTTTCCAAAAAGAGAGCTATCTGATCTTAGATTCACGTCAGTAAAGGTCTTACTGTCGTGAGAAACAATTTCCCTTTACGCCGAATCGTAACCAGTCAGCATGATCAGATTTCTCGTCCCGAAAGCACTAAAGCATTCGGGATTCGAAATGACACAAAGTCAATTATTTTTGCTTAAGCTGAGCAACATGGGTAACCGAAAGGCAGTATAATTAAGATATTGATATTCTAACATTTTGTCAATTCTTTTTTAAACAAAAAACCCTCGAAGAACTGTGACTTCGAGGGTCATATTTTGATCCATTGCAATTTTAAAGTAATTTGTAATTCTTAACGTAAATGTATCGGGACGTCTCAAACAACGTACCAGAAACCAACACCTTCTCTTTAAGAAATTTTTGATTGTGCAGTAAGTCATGTGTATTGTTGGTATGGACAAAACTCCAGATGGTTCCATCCTCGCTTTTCAAACCTGAGCGATGAGTTGCAGCATCATGCGACGCTTGTTCGTGACTCTGGGATAAAAATTCGCAATCTAAGCAAATAACCTGACCTTTTAGTTCAGCGTTCTTAATGGTCTCTGCTGACAAATTCTTATCTTCAGAGAATTGACCTAACGGATTTCCCACCATTTGATAGGTTGGGTAAAACACGAGAAAGGCAATTACGGCCAAAGCGAACGAGGCCGCTAAAGGTCGATAGACAAAAAGTGAATGGACCAATTCCCAAAATCTTGGTCTACCCCCTTTTCTTATTAACTGCCGACGAATGCGTCTATGCAGGTAATTAGGGGCCTTTAGATTAGGCATTCTTTCCTTAACCAATTGCTTTAGTTTTGCTTCGTCTAAATATTGTTTATTGCAGTTAGCACACTTCTCCAAGTGAGCCTTAACCTCTTTTGTTTTTGCTGATTCCAATTCATCATCAATATAGCCAGTAATCAGCGGAGAATAATAATAACAATCTTTCTTCATTTCGTTCAAAACCTCCATAAATCTTAATTGCAAATTAACATGGTCAACTTAATCCTTGCTTAGTTTTATTAATGAATCCTCCACGTATTGCATACTCTCTTAGATAATTTTGAAGTTGTCGTCTGCCTCTTGATAGACGCGACATGACTGTTCCAATAGGGCAGCCCACAATTTCAGCAATTTCCTTGTATGAAAAACCTTCAACATCGGCTAATAACACTACCATTCGAAATTCATCAGGCAATTGTTCTAAAGCTGTTTTAACTTCATCATCAAATAGCTCATCCGTAGTCAAGTGGTTAGAGTTTTCTATTCCATGGTTAAGATTTTCCTTGTCGCTCTCGACATAATTATGTTTGACTTTCTCAAAATTCACTTGCAGTGGTTCACGAGACTTTTTTCTATATTGATTGATATAGGTATTCGTTAATATCTTGAATATCCAGGCCTTAAAGTTTGTTCCTTTCTTAAACTTGTGAAAGAATCTAAACGCTCGAACATAAACATCTTGAACTAAATCTTCCGCATCCAGCTCATTTCTGGTCATTCTGAAGGCCGTGTTGTATAGCGAATCCATATGTTCAAAGGCCAGTGCTTGAAAGTCCTTTTTTTTCTGGAGAATCAAGCCAATATTTTCTTCTGAATGCTCTAACATTTAGATATCTATTTACAGGTTATATTCAAAAAATTGCAACACGCCTTTTCAATCAAATATTCCCTAATCTTAAAGATCAGACTCATCTTTCCAACGAATGATTTTCCATCTCCCATCTAATTCACTCTGTTTGAATGTAAAAATAGCAGTGCCCGTCAAAATAAAATTAAAATCGGGACCAAAAAGATTTAGATTGAATCTGATAAACCTTCTCTCCAATTGTCCCTTTCTTTCAGAAAAAATCGTATTGAGCCAGTTCAAATCAATTACATCAAAACCGCGAAATAACCGACTTGTGGTCTTCAAATCAACATCTCGCCCCCAGGTTACAAAGCCCCCAGAAGGCTGTGATTCCGGGTCAAAGTATTCAAACACGAAGGATTCATCTAAAACTCCGCTGTAAAGCAATGAATCTTTGAAGATGTAAGCATAGCGAAAATTTTGAAGTACCTCTTCTGGTGATTTCTGATCGGTTATCACACTTGTTAAGTCGGGAGATTTATCTAGCTCAGGAGCAAAAGGATTGAAACATCCGGTAAATATATTTAGCCAGAAAACAATAAATAAATACAGAATCACAGTATGACTGAATGGACAAGTTTTTGAATTTTTCATTCTTAGAGTGGTGGACATTAGTCTATTCGAAAAGAGAGTACTAGCTTATAGGAATAAAAAAGCGGTGCTTAATGCTTAAGCACCGCTTTGTTCTTAATTCAAAATCATCCTATTTTAGTCTAAAAATCACTGGGATGGCTACCCAGACCTTCACAGGTTTGTCTCTTTGCAGCGCTGGTTTCCATTTTACACTTCTAATTGCTCTCACGGCCGCTTCATCACACCCACTGTGACCCAGAGTCTTGATTACTTTTGTTCTAATCACTTCCCCCTTTTCCGACACCAAAACCTGGACAATCACCTTACCTTCAATGCCTGCCTTACGAGCTATCTCAGGGTATTTCAACGCTCTTTGAATCGCAGAAAATCCACCTATTGGATGGGGTGGCTCATCGTAAGGAACAAAAATTGACGTACCAAAGTCATCATCAGGAGGCGGCGGTGGCGGTGGAATATCAGATAAATCCAGTGCCGTTGATTCAATGGTCAGATCCTCCGGGACATCCTCGCTTTCAGTAGGAATAGGGATGGATGGCTTGGGTGGCGGCGGAGGTCTTTTAATTTGTTCTGTGGGTGGGATATCGGTAACCTCAATTTTGATCTCCGGCGCTTCTGTTTCAGTAGCTTCTAATTTAAACGCGCGCAGTACCTGAAACAAAGCTACCGTGAAAAACAACGCTATGACTAAGCTGAGTTCAAGTACCTTTTTGTATTTGAGCTTTAAATTGACATCAGGATTCTTCCTCATGACACTACCCTCATAATGCTGGTTTAGCTGAATAATTTATATTTAGAGCATCCGCGTCTCTTAATTCTTCATGAATATCTGTTACCAAACCCATTTGTGTCTCTTTGTCTATTTTCAATGAAACAACCTTTAATGGATGCATAGGATCAATACGTTTTTGGTACATAATTCTGGAGACATCAGGCAGTTTGACTAATTTATCATCAATGGAAATGATACCATCTCTACTGACCCACAAATAAGCTACGTTTCTTTTGCCCTCAATCTTTTGAATTTTTCTGGCATTGGGAAGTCTTACTGGTAAACCCGAAAACTCCTTAAAGACCGAAGATACCATGAAGAAAATTAGCAGCAAAAACACAATATCAGGAAGCGAGGCCAAAGGGATGCCGCTTTGAACTTTTTGTTTTCCTTCAAATTTCACTTGCTTTCACTCCTTTTATGTAAATCGCTTCTTAATTATTTTTCAGGCTCAGCAATAGAGATACGAGTTGCATTAGCAACCTTAAGTTCATCTAAGGCCTGCACAAACACATCATATTTAGTTTCGCGGTCCGTCTTAACTGACACAATTAATTTTGGATTTTCCTCAAGTTTCTGTTGGATGAGAAGATGAATATCGTGAACCGGAATGATCTCATTGTCCAAAAGGATTTCGCCTTGAGCATTGATCAAAAGATTGGTAATATTTTTACTTCTTACTTCTGTCTCTTGACCTTTGGCTGGTAGGGTCAGTCCTATGCCTCGATCCACGTCAATGGTCGTGGTGACAAGAAAGAAGATTAACAAGAGGAATGCTATGTCAGCCAAGGAAGCCATAGGTATCTCGGTAACCCGAGATTTCTTCTTTTCAACTAACATAAATAAAATCTCCCAGACGAATAAAGTCTAAAACTCAAAAGCGGCCTTTACTTCAGTTGGACACTTAAGAATGAATTTGATTAAACTAACAGATTTGGATCAATATTAAGCAGCTTTCGCGCCTCTGTTCGCTTTTTCCATCTCGATGAGGGTGTCCACAAAATCCACAGAACTCTCTTCCATATCCACGATAAGTTTATCCACTCGTGAGACAAAGAAGTTGTTCGCAACTTGAACGACGATGGCCACCACCAGACCGAACAGGGTAGTTAAAAGAGCAATTGAAATACCACCTGCCACAATGGAAGGGGAAATATCATTTGCTTGTTCAATGGCCTGAAAGGCTTTAATCATTCCCCAAACGGTTCCGAGAAAACCTAACATAGGTGCAACACTGACAATGGTCGAAAGCCAGACTAATCCTTTCTCTAAGAAGGCCATTTCAATTGTGCCGGCATTCATGATAGCTTTTTCAACATGTTCAATCCCTCGATCCGCTCGTAAAAGGCCCGCATGAAATATGGATGCTACGGGACCGCGCGTGTTGGCACATACCTCGGTCGCTGCGGGCACACCGCCCTCACTTAATGCTTTTTTGATAGTCCCAAGGAATTTGCGGGTATTCACCGTTGCACGGGAAAGCGTCCACAAACGTTCTAAACTAATGGCAATTCCAAAGATCAGGAGAATCAAAATTGGCCACATCATAAATCCGCCTTGGTTGAACAGTTCCAAAAAATTCATTACTCTTTTTCCTCCCTTAGGTTATTAAATAAGTAAGTATTTTTTCATAATATTGTTTTCTATCTGATTATGTTGCAAAATTATAAATAATTTTTGATTAAAAGTCAATACTTTTTTTAATTTACATAATTATTCTAACCATGACGTTGCCGCAAAAACAGGATGGTTTCAATTTTGAGGACCTACGTCATCCATCTAATTTCAGTCCCGCTATTTTTGCAGCTTTGGAAAAGAACTTCAAGGCTTCTTGAACTTGGCTGTCGCCCATTACTTCAACCTGATGATATTCTTTCGAGCTCCACAGATGTCGTGCTATTTGGCTCTTGATTCTTCTCTTGATAAATAAAATATCGTTTTCAAACTCTTCATCATCTATATTAACTTTTTTGGACCGCGCCAGTTTTTGGAATTCCTTTAGCATGTCGTTACGCACGATAAAATTATCTCTAAAAGCTACAAAATCTCTATCTAATTTACGATGCTTGGTGGCATAACGAGAGCCATATTCAAAGAATAGCTGACTTCTAATCAATCGAATAGTCGTCATTGTTAGCCGTGGTGATTTAACAGTGATGTCGGGCGTAATACCTCCGCCACCGTAAACCTTGCGGCCAGCACTAGTGGTAAAGACTGGATGGTCTTGGGTACTGTCGCTGATTGCGTTTGGGTCAAGATCATCATACGCCCCAGCAATATAGTCTGGTAAACCGGCTTCATAAGAACGCTGAATGAGTCGGCCACTGGGCGTGTAGTATCGCGCAATGGTCACTCGAATTGCTGAACCGTCTCTTAATACTACTTGGTGTTGAACCAGACCCTTACCAAAACTTGTGACACCAACGATCAAACCTCGGTCCCAATCCTGAACGGCACCAGCCACAATCTCTGAAGCACTGGCCGAACCATGATTGATGAGAACGATGAGCGGATACTTGGGATGGGTAGCCTCGGTAGTTGAATAATAGTCTTCATTTGCATTGGGTATCCTTCCTCGAGTATAGACTATGCGTTTGACCCCGTCAATAAATTTATCCGCCATTTCTACTGCCTGCTCTAAAAAACCCCCAGAGTTTCCTCTTAAATCCAAAACTAGACTTTTCATTCCCCCTGATTCCAATTCGCGCAATGCATGTTCGAATTCATCGTTAGTGGTTTTGGCGAACCTTCCAACCCGAATATATCCTGTTTTGTCATCAAGCATAAAGTAGGTGCTCACACTGTAAATTGGAATCTTGTCTCGCGTGATAGTAACATCAAATGGCTCCTCAAGTCCAGGGCGCTGCACAGTAATTGTCACTTTGGTGCCTTTGGGTCCTAATAGCTTGTCCCGCACCCCTTGTTCTGTAATTCCGTATGTGGAAACCCCTTCAATTTTGATTATTCTGTCTCCGGGACGCAAGCCCAGCCGCTCCGATGGAGAATCGGCAATGGGAGCCACAATAGTTGGAATCTTGTTATGCACAATAAATTCTATGCCAATCCCTTCAAACTCCCCTTCAAACTGTTCAGAAACTTCTTTCATGCGATCGGCTGGGATGTAAACAGAATGGGGGTCTAACTGTTCCAGCATTCCATTTATAGCGCCATCCACCAACTTTTGGGAGTCTACTTCCTCCACATATAATTTCTTAACCGCCTGGATGACCTCCATAAACCTTTGAATCTGGTCATAAATATTACCGGTGGTGGCAAATAGATCAAACTTGATAGCTACTACAATCAAAAGTATGGCTAATATTGAAATCCCTGGTAAACTCTTTTTGAAATTTCTCATGACGTTACCCTATATTTCTTCTATGATTAAAACAATAGAATTTTCCCATCCAGTTTCAGGTTCCAACTGAAATCTCCAGCTTGGAAATACGACCGAACTTTGATAGATTCGTTCAAAACCCCCTTCAGACTGAGAGATGGTTTCAATTGGAAACCTCCAAACTTTTGCTGCTTTTTCTAAATTGATTGAAATAGACAAGCGCAGCCATTCATCTCTTAAAACTACCTCTTTGGATTCCATAACTTCGCCCATGCTCCGCAATCGACGATCCTTCAAAGTCTGTCCAGGAAACACAAAGTATCTATCTTCAGCATCTCCAGCCAAAAGCGCAAAATCCAGCTCAGTCCCAAACCAAAAAGAATGAATCTGCTCATCTAAATTTACTATTTTATATGTAATTTTCAACTCCGCATTGGAGTTAAATAAGGCCATCTTCTTTTCGAGGTAGACAGCCACGGGCTTATCCTCAATTGCCACATGTCCGGTTCGCCAAAATCGTAATGTTAAACTCTTATCCCTATTCTTGTCTATTTCAAATTCATACGGAGCATTCACAAAATCCCCTGCTTCATCGTATTGACATCGTGCAAAATCTTCAAGAGTAGTGTGTTCGTCCAAGAAATGATCTAACAATGAACTTCTACGGTACCAATCGTAGTACAGTAAGTTTTCTAGGCCTTCTTCTTTTGCGATAGCCAGATCATGAATGCTGGCCACCGGACTTTCTATTTTTTGATGTTTTTGTTTGTGTTCCTTGAGCTTTTTGTGGTAACTTTCCTCCCGCCTCGTCATGGTATCGAGTAAGTTAATTGCTTTGGGCTTGAAATCTAATTCAAACAAACTCCCGCCGTATTCAGGGGCAAAATAGAGCTTCATGGATTTATTAGATAGAACCACCTCGTCCACGCCGTCGGCATCATAATCGAATTTTTGATAATCAATCCAGCCCTTTTCGTATTCCACTGGCTTTCTTTCTAATTTGTCTAAGATTTTTTCAGCCTGAATAAATTCACGATAGGTGGCGAACCGCAAATGAGTCAAATATAGCCCACCAAAGACTCCATGCCAATATGGACAATTGCACTGTCCAGCCCAGAGATGATCTTGCGCCTTCTCATAACTATCGTCTGAAGCTTTGGTTTTTTCAAGCTTTGCCAGCCGAGTGCTGATATTAAGCATCTTTTTGTGCATATTGTTGGCTTCCGGGTATTTGACCATAAAATTTCTCCAAAAGCCACCCCGCACAAACACTTTATATTTATGATGCAGTCCGCACTGTTTTAGAGCTTCTTCGAAATTCTCGTACTCATAAATAGCTTTGGTTGGCATAGCCCATTCCATCATCTCTCGATAAGAAGCCGTGGGGAGGTAGATGCGTCCTAATGGCTTAATTCTTTCTAAAACTTCTGAAAAATGAACTATATTTATCCAATCTAAATTTGCTTCTAATGCCTGAAAGAAATCTTCAATCCACCCATTTACGTAGCAGTGCTTGTGCGTACCCGGCCAGATTCCAAACTTTTCGCCATCGTCGCCATAAACAACCAAATTTTGTCCATCTTCCGTAGCAATGGAGAGTAGGTATTCAATGGCCGTTTCCGGCGTTTCAAAGGGTAACGTGTATCTAAGTGTTTCACTGCTTGGAAAAAGATATACCGGGGCACCTTCTTGTTCTGTGATATAGTATCCAAGTAGGTCCGCATCTTGAAGTCCGGCATATTTAAAATGGGAATCGTCAATTATCACATATTTCACTCCAGAATCAAAACAAGTTTTGGGCAGATGAGGTTCCCAGATTCTTTCGGCAAGCCACATGCCGTTTGGCTCGTAACCGGTATTCTCGCGTACAAACTTTGTAAGCTTCTTAGTTTGCCCCAATCTATCTCGGTATGGAATCACCGACATTATTGGCTCATAAAAACCACCGGTCATCATTTCTATTTGGCCGGATTCAACCAGCTTTCTCAGCCCATGAATAAATTCGGGCTTGTGGTCGTGAATCCACTGAAATAGGCAGCCTGTGTAATGCTGAGCCACACGAATTTTGGGATGTTTTTCCAAAAGTTCAAGAAACGGCAAATAGGACTTTTGATAAGCCTCCTCAAAAACATAATCAAAATTGCCAACCGGTTGATGATTGTGAATGCCAAAAGCGATGTTGATCTTTCTCAATAGCTTCAGATTACTCCAGTAATATCAAATAGGAAGTCTTTCTAATATCTGCCTTAAAAATACGACATTTTTGAACCGCTGTCAAGACATTTTTGGCTACTTCAATTGCCCATCGTGGCTCACTAAGGTGATATTCGCGATTCAGTATCTTATAAATAAAATTGGTGCTTTTTGGGCAAAACCTTTTTCACCGTCCTCGTCCAAAAAGCACAAAATCACAAATATTGTAGAACCTCAGTTACGGTGAGGTTGTGTGATTGTCATTTCGAACGGAGTGAGAAATCTGACCATGCACTTTACCAGATTGCTCACTCCGTTTCTAAGATCAGCACGAGCCGCCTGAATGTCATTCTGTAAGAATCTTCCCTGTTTCATGCTCAGTGCTCACCACTAAAAAGATTCCTCCTGAATGACACAGCGCCCTCACTGTAACTGAGGTATTACCAAATATTTTGTCCGTTAATCATTTTGTCATTTTTTGATTCTTGGTTCCGTTAGGTTATGAAGATTACTTTGAATTGCAGGACTTAAGTTCTTACCTCCATCCTGTTCATCTTGTTCATCCTGTCTAAAACTCTGTTAAAAAAACAACTTGTTGCAGATTTGTAGTACAATTACAAATTCAAACGCAACGAAAATCGGTGTGTATCACCAAAATTTGAATTAAACGGCGTATATCCGTAATCTAAATGATAGCGTTCAAAATTTAATCCAAAGCCTCCACCTAGGCTTTTCTCATCAAATCCAGTTTGATAGCCAAGTCTAAATGCAAGCATCTGTTTCAATTGCAGCTCGGCCCCAAAATTCCCTCTGAACTCCGTTTCAGACACCTTAACCCCGTCTGCGGCGAACAAAATGGCTCCCCCAATAGCGTCTATTTCGACAAGATATGCCAGGCCCACTCGAACCGTCTTGGGCAAATCGATGGATTGCTCACGCAGCTTTCCCATGGAGCCAATATTTTGTGCAACTGCGGCTAATCTAATATTATTTTGAAATGGCTGAAAACTAACACCAAAATCAAAGGCAAAACCTGAGGCACTTTCAATAGATATTTTTTCGTATAAATACTTAACCGTGAGGCCACCATTGACCCAAGAATTAAAGGCACGCGCATAAGATATTCCAAAGGCGATGTCATGGGCTTCTACCGAACCCAAGGGCTCAGCCGAAGGGATGACCCTTCTCTCAATCCCACCGACGTTATTTGAATAAAAACTCAGACCTATCGTTCCTCGAAAGGCTGGAAATACAAAGGCAAAAAAATCATTGGTGATACCCTGAATCCACTCTGTATGGGTAAAAGCCAATTCCGCACGGTTGACAAATGCTAAGCCCGCCGGATTCCAATATGTTGCCGTAGCCTCATCTGTCACGGCCGTATATGCTTCTCCCAAAGCGCTGGCACGCCCGCCAATCCCTAATTTAAGAAAGGCCAATCCAGTAGAACTACCCTGGCCCGACTGGCTTAGACTAAAATCTACAAAAGTCACGATCAAAATAGCCGATAATCCGAATGTTTTTATCTTGTTCAATTCATACTCCTTG
>JBHIAW010000089.1:0-12175 GCA_046758765.1 bacterium | reverse complement strand
CTGTGGTCTTTGTGCCACGGTGTGTCCCACTGGGGCCATGACCATGGAAAGATTCTCTTTTAAGGAGATTTAAGATTGCCAGAAGAAAAAGATACCAAAATAACGAGAAGGTTCTTCCTTGAAGTTTTCGGCAAAGCGGCAGTAGTAGTTGCTGTATTGGCAGAAGCTTTTGGAGCGATTAAAGCTTTCATTCCTCAAGTGCTTTATGAGCCACCTTCTAAGTTCAAAATTGGTAAACCAGAGGATTTCCCTGAAGGAATTACTTTCCTTTCCAAGTATAAATTGTACATTTTTAGAAAAGGGAATGATTTTAACGCTGTCTCGGCTATATGCACCCATCTTAACTGCGTGGCAGATTGGAAACCAGAGGAACGAGAATTCTACTGCTCTTGTCATGGCAGTGTATTTTCAGAAGATGGTACCAATGTCGCTGGTCCGGCTCCCAGGCCTCTGTCTTGGCATCCGTTATCTCTTTCTCCTGATAGTAACCTGGTTGTAGAGACTAATAAGCAAGTTTCGCATGACTATAAATTTTCTTTACAGGGCGAGAAATCATGAAAGAAAAGCTCATTGTTTTGTGGAGAAATCTAATCTGGCCTTGGTCTCCTCAGTCAAATCGAGAAGCGAGCGAATCTGTTGTTAAGAACTTCTGGCTGCACTGGTTTCCCTCACGCATATCTCTTTGGAGTATGAGCTGGGGCTATTCCCTTTGGCTTGGAACAATTGCGGCGTGCTTATTTGTCATCTTAGCAATCACCGGACTTTTGCTTTTATATTTCTATATTCCTTCTGTTCAGGATGCTTATTGGAGCGTAAAAGACATAGACAATGTAGTTGTTTTTGGTTGGCTTCTTCGGGCTCAGCATCGCTGGGCAGCTCATCTTATGGTAGCGGTTGTTTTTTTTCACCTGGTGAGAGTTTTTTTTACGACTGCCTATCGTGCTCAGAGGGTATGGAACTGGTATATCGGGATTGCTCTTTTCGTTCTTACTCTTTTTCTCTCTTTTACCGGCTACATCCTTCCCTGGGATCAACTTGCCTATTGGGCTTTGACTATCGCAATGGGTATTGCCAGAGAATTCCCGATTCTTGGGAAAAGTATTCGGTTTATTTTTGTTGGAGGAAACATTTTAGGCCAGAGCAGCCTGCTCCGATTTTTTGTGTTCCATAATTTTTTTCTTCCAACCCTGGTTGTTATTCTTTTTGCGCTTCATATGTGGCGGATTAGAAAAGACGGAGGGTTGGCTTGCATGGACAAGTTGATCCACGAAACTAGATTAAAAGAAATTCCATTAAGTCCCACTAAAACGTATTCCTTACTGGGAGTAACAGAAGGCACGACCATTCAGGTTGCAACCACCGAAGCGTTGGATGAAAGTAATTCCGTTCATGCCTCTCCTCATTTAACGAGGAGAATCGCGCTGGTATTTTTGGTGACTACGATCGTCACCTTAGTTCTTGCCCTGTTTTTTCCGGTTCCATTGGAAGAGCCGGCCAATCCCTCTGTGACTCCAATTCCGGCGAAGGCTCCTTGGTACTTTCTCTGGCTTCAGGAATTGACGGCCATAACCACCCTTAAAATTGGCAAGATAACCATAAGTGGCGGTTTGATTGGAGGGATTCTTGTTCCCGGGTTTCTTCTTCTTCTAGCTATTGTCTGGCCTTTTCTGGACAAAAGTCCGATAGACGCCATCGGGGTCTGGTTTCATAAAAGGAGACGAATTCAAAACATTGTTTTTGTTTTTATCTCTCTGACGGTAATAGCCCTGATCATAATTGGGGTTTATTTGAGAGGACCCTACTGGAAATTTTACTGGCCCTGGCAACCGTGGCCTGAAATTCCAACTCTATTCTAGGAAATAACGATTTCAGTCCTCAATATAAGTGGCGTAAATTCAATAAGATGAATTTTGGTGATTGTAACTAATTTTTAATTCTATAAAAACAAAAATTGTGAATACAATTTTTTTGGTGAGGTCTGGATTTGAAAGAGAAATTTAATCCTCATATTGATTTTTATTGGCTGTTTATATTCTCTTTACTTCTATTTATTCTGGTGCTAATATCTTTCTACAAGCAGGCGAATCCAGAGTGGAAAAAATATCAGCAGGAATTTAAGAAATACCTCGAAGAGAATATCAACCCCGAATCAGCTTCAGCTTTTGATTTTTCTGTAAAACAGATTTGGCTACCGGAGCTCAATAGGGTGGACCGCTGCATTAGCTGCCATTTAGGATATGACAATCCTAATCTAGTCGAAGCCCCGCAGCCTTTTACAGCCCACCCTGATATTAAGCCCCATTCCGTGCCAAAGATGGGCTGCACTATTTGTCATGGAGGACAGGGTTTTGCCCTTAAGAAAAAGGATGCCCATGGTGAGATAGAGCATTGGGAGGAGCCTTTATTGGGAAAGAGGCTTGCTAAGAAATATGGTTTCACAAATGAGAATGCTTTAATTCAGATTAAATGTAACATCTGTCACCGCCGCGATGAAGAAACGCCGGGAGTAGAGAGGATGAATCTCGCCAAGAAGCTGCTCACACAAAAGCGAGATTGCCGCACCTGCCACATCATAGACGGAGTGGGAGGCAAAACCGGTCCCGATTTGACCTTTGTTGGCGACAAACCTGCGGAAAGATTTGATTTTTCCAATATTAAGGAGAAAATTCTTGCAAGCGGTCGGCCTCTTTCCATACTAAGCTGGCATTTTGAACATTTTAAAAATCCCAAAGCCGTTGTCCCTGACAGCAAAATGCCCTTTTCAAAATATACAGATGAAGAAGCCTGGGCTCTGGCATTGATGATGATGAGCTGGAAAGACATCAATTTGCCCATCATGCTTATCCCCAAAGAAAGGAAGGAAGAACCTCCTAAAGAAGCAAAAGTCGAACGGGGAGGGCGTCCCCTTGAAGAATGGGGAAAAGAACTATTTGAAGAAAAGTACTGTTCTGAATGTCACACAATTGGAGGGGGTGTGGAAGTCGGCCCTGATTTGAAAGGCGTAACCAAGACCAGAGATATCGAGTGGTTGAAAAAAATGATTCTCAACCCTGAAGAAATGGAACAAACCGATCCGGTCGCCAAAGAATTGTATCAAAAATATGAGGAGGTGGGAATGGTCACGGAAGAGTTAACAGAAGAAGAAGTCGAGGCAATTATTAAATATCTTGAGTCTTTTGATTAGAACGTTATTTCTCAAATATAGGAAAACATTCTCAATTTTAGGAAATAAATCGGGCTTTATGCTTTCTTCATGATTTCCACAACTTCAATAAGATTCATATAATCAGGAAGATAAGCAATATGGGTTTTCTTTTTTCCACTGGCATAGTTTCTGCTAATTAAGCGATCCTGATTTAAGCATATTTCTTAATGAATTACTTACAGCCAGTCAAAATGAAAAAAATAGTTCCTTTTGGTTTATTTGCCCTAATACTGATAATAATTAGTGGTTTTATGAGCAAAAACAATCCAGTTCCGGTACAACCAGTCGCCTACAATCATTACATCCACGTGGAAGAAAATGGAATGGAATGTCTGGAATGTCATCAGTACGCTGAAGTGAACGCCCGCGCTTCGATCCCAAACATTGAAGTTTGCCGGGATTGTCATGAAGAGGCTATTTCTGAAAGTGAAGCGGAATTAACCTTACTCAATTACATTTCAGAAAACAAAAAGATACCTTGGCGGCAAATTTATTTTGTACCCGACCATGCTTATTTTTCTCATCGGCGCCATGTCAAGCTGGCCCAATTGGAGTGCGCTGTTTGTCATGGCGAAGTTGGAAAACTCACAAAACCTGTGACCAAACCGTATGTAGAGATTAAGATGGCATGGTGCATTGACTGTCATGACAAGAATAAAGTTACGAGCGATTGCTATGCTTGTCATCGCTAAGCGCGGGATTTCATAATAATTTGGTAACTATTCAGGCTGCCCTGTCATTCCGTAGGAATCTTTGTAGATTTTAGCACTAAGTAAACAAGGTTCATTCGGACGCTGATTCAAAAAAGATTCTTCCAGAATGACAGCCTGAATAGTTACATAATTTGTATGGTTTGGAAATGGTTTAATTGTTCCATTGCTACATTGTTAAATTGTCACTGTACTAAAACAATGGAACAATAGAACAATGAAGCAATTTAACAATGAATCCCGGTACGATGACGCTACAATCGTTTATGAAATGCAGTACTAATGGAGCATTTGCATGGAAATTTCGCGTAGAGAATTTTTAAAATATTTAGGAATCACGACTGCTAGCGTATCTTTGACTGGTTTGGGGTGTAATTCAATATGGTCCGTGCCTGATGAGGTGTACGAAAAAATTGGCGGAGCACCCCGAATTGAAACCTGGAAAACCAGCCTCTGTTCTCTATGTCCTGGGGGGTGTGGAATCAAGGTGCGGTTAATAGACGGCATTCCGGTTCGGATAGTCGGCAATCCGATTCATCCGGTGAATCGTGGTGGGGTCTGTCCCATGGCCGAGGCTGGGATTGAGGCGTTATTCAATCCAGATAGAATAAAAGAACCATTGAAGCGCATGGGCGACCGCGGGGAAGGTAAGTGGGAAAGTATCTCATGGGAGGAAGCCCTCCAAATGGTTGTTTCCCGTTTGCGAGGCTTAAGAGAAAAAAATGAAACACACAAATTGGCTTTTTTTACGGGAAATGGTAATAATCTGTTATCGAGTTTAATCCAAAGATTTATGCAAGCCTTTGGTTCGCCCAATTTATTTGTGTTTAATAAAAACATCCTTCCGACTTTAGCAACCTATCTAACCCAGGGCCATAAAGAGCCGCTGGGTTATAATTTCAAAGATATTGAACTTTTGCTTAATTTTGGCGCTGATTTTTTGGATGAAGGTCCGTCACCCATTCGATTTAATCAACTCTATTCTGAATTCAGAAATCGAGGAGAAGGGCGAAATGTGAGAGTCATTCACATTGATTCCCGTCTATCTCGTACCGCTGCCAACTCCAGTGAATGGCTACCGGTAAAACCAGGCACGATGGCGGCTTTAGCTTTAGGAATTGCTAATGTGGTCATTAAAGATAGACAGTACGATAAGGATTTTGTTAAAACAAACAGCTTCGGATTCGACGATTGGAAGGACCGAACAGGAAAATCCCGCATGGGATTCAAAACTCTCGTTGAGGATAACTATTATCCCGAAAAAGTTGCCAGAATAACCGGCCTACCGGCTAAACGAATCGTGGAATTAGCCCGCAAATTCGGTGAGGCAAACTCTGCGTTAGTTCTAGCAGGTGGGCAGGCGATAAATAGTACTAATGGCTTGTACACGCTTTGGGCCATCGAATGTTTGAATGCGCTTAAAGGCAATTACAAAAAAGATGGAAACATTTCTATATCAAAAGAACCCCCGTTTGCAAAACTTCCAAAAGTAAAAATTGACAAAATTGCTTCAAAAGGATTGAAACAACGCAAATTGATCCAAGCAATTGAAGATTTCTGTTTTACAGAAAATGCCGTGTCTTATTTGCCAAAGATGATATTGGAGAATCGTCCCTATCCCATAGAGATGCTTTTTCTCCAAAATGTGAATCCGGTGTTTGATTCAACCAACCAGAGTGATTTTGATGCGGCGCTCAAAGAAATTCCATTCATTGTAAGTTTCTCTTCTTTCTTAGATGAAACAAGCGTTTACGCGGACTTGATTTTGCCAGACCATCTCTTTTTGGAAAAACATGAGATAGTTTACAGCATTCCGATGGTGGAGTTTTCACATCTCGGAATGCAGCAGCCGGTGATTGAGCCTCTGTACAACACCCGGCATGTAGGTGATGTGATTTTGCAGATGGCTCAGAACCTTGGCGGACTTGTGGCTGCATCTTTTGCATGGTCGGATTACAAGGAATATATCCAATATCATCTTAAGGGCATTTTTAATACCGGGGCCGGTACCATCTTTACCGAGCGTATGGACGAGGCCTGGCTGAGGTTTCTCAAGGAGCGAGGCTGGCAGATTTTTGAATATACGACTTTTGAAGAATTTTGGGAGGTGCTGTTAGAGAACGGCGGATGGTGGAATCCTTTTCCAACTGTTACGGATTTTAGAAAAATTTTCAAAACTCCTTCAAGAAAATTCGAATTTTACTCACAAACATTAGAAAAAGAGGTCAAATCACAAATTCCAGGGAAAGAGCTTTCCAAACCGGAGCTTTATTCGTTATTGGGAAAATGGAATATCGAGGCCCGAGGCGATTTAGCATTTTTGCCTCATTATGAAGCTCTAAGATTCAAGGAGAGCAACGGCGAATTTACTCTTCATTTGCTTCCTTATAGATTGATTACCAATATAAATGGGGAAGTCAGCAATTTGCCTCTGATGCAGGAACTGTTCGGGTTGCTCACTCGTAATTACTGGGAGTCCTGGCTTGAGATCAATCCGGAAACAGCACACAAATATGGAATAAGCGATGGGGACTATGTAAAAGTAACCTCTCCTAAAGGAAGCTTGGAAGTTAGAGCAAAGCTCCTACCGGGAATAAGCCCTGAGGTCCTATATATTCCCTTTGGACTTGGACATAAAGCTTATGGACGATTTGCTAAAGGTATTGGGGTGAATCCGTATGACATCCTTGTAGATGCTTATGATTTTTTAAGTGGCGCGTTTTCTCTGATTAATACGAAAGTTATGTTAGAAAAAGCTAAAAGAAAGGAGAGAGTTTAGAATGCCAAGATGGGGCATGGTCATTGATCTGAACAAGTGTACTGGCTGTGGTGAATGCGTCGCTGCATGCAAGAAGGAGCTCAACGTAGCGATCGTTGGGCCGGAGGAGTCCGCAAGAGGGCGTACCTTGTTTTGTATGGACATCTTTCTTTTTTATGAAGGTGAATTTCCGAATGTTAAAGTTCGCCATTTGCCCCGACCTTGTTTTCACTGCGACAATCCGCCTTGCATCAGAGTTTGCCCGGTGCGAGCCACCTATCGTAATGAGGAGGGCATTGTGACCCAAATCTATCCTCAATGTATTGGTTGTCGCTATTGTCAGGCGGCTTGCCCTTACACGGTTAAGTATTTTAACTGGTATACGCCTGAATGGCCGGAAGAACTGAGAGCAACCCTGAATCCAGATGTTTCGGTACGCCCTGTGGGCGTAGTGGAAAAGTGCACCTTTTGCATCCATCGGCTTCAAAAAGCTAAAGAGCAGGCGGCGGTTGAAGAGCGAGAACTGGAGGAAGGTGATTATGTGCCCGCTTGTGTGGAGAGCTGCCCAACCAAAGCCATGTACTTTGGTGACTTAGATAATCCTAAACACCAGGTAAGCAGATTGAAAAGAAGTCATCGGGCTTTTCGAGTGTTAGAGGATTTAGGTACGGAACCAAAGGTCTATTATCTGTCAGAGGTGGAAAATGTTTGAATTACGACAGGGGTCCTTCGAGGATGAGGACCTGATACGTCCCATCGAGCGTACCGGGATGGGATTCTATATTACGGTAGCCATATTATTAGCAGTTATTGCTTTTACATGCTATACCTATATTAGACAGATTATTTTTGGTTTGGGCGTGACCGGTTTGGGACAACCGGTGTCGTGGGGATTTTATATTATTAATTTTGTTTTTTTCATTGGCATTAGCCATGCTGGCACTCTGATCTCAGCAATTCTTAGGCTCTCTAAAGCTGAGTGGCGGCGTCCTATCACACGCATGGCCGAAGTGATTACGGCTATTGTTTTAGCCATTGGCGGACTGCATCCTATTCTTGATTTAGGCCGTCCGGACCGGATGCTGCATCTTTTCACTGAAGGACGGTTACAGTCACCTCTACTTTGGGATGTGACTAGCATCACGGCCTATTTTGCCGCCAGCACGGTTTACTTGTATATTCCGATGATTCCGGATATTGCTATTTTACGCGACCGAGGAACCAAACCGCATTGGCTTTACGAGTTTTTAGCCTGGGGTTGGCAAGGAACCGAACGCCAGAAAAAAGTGCTCGAAAGAGCGATCAACATCCTCATGGTCATGGTGATTCCAATTGCGGTTTCCGTTCATACGGTCATTTCGTACATATTTGCTATGACCATTCAACCCGGATGGCACAGCACGATCTTTGGCCCTTATTTTGTGGTTGGAGCTATTTTCTCTGGTATCGCTGCCCTGTTGATTGTGATGATTGCATTTCGAAAAGCATTCCATCTGGAAACATACTTAAAAGAAATCCATTTTAAATATTTATCTACGTTACTTCTAATTATGTCCTTCTTGTGGTTCTATTTCACGTTTTCTGAATATCTAACTGCTTATTATGGACATGAACCTAATGAGCTGAGAGTCATCTTTTACAAATTTACTGGGGCCATTTCACCGTATTTTTGGTTAATGGGTATCTGTAATTTTCTCATTCCAGTAGCGATTCTGGTGAATCCCAAAACGCGCAAGATTCCAGGCATTCTAATTGCTTCCATTACTGTGGTCATTGGCATGTGGTTGGAACGACTAATCATTGTCGTGCCATCTTTAGCGAATCCAAGATTACCATATCCCACAGGTATCTACATTCCAACCCTGACCGAATGGAGCCTTTTTGCCGGGGGAATCGCGGTTTTTATTTTGGGTTATCTTGTTTTTGCAAAATATTTTCCACTAATTTCAATTTGGGAAATTCAAGAGGGACGGGATCACAGTATCCAGGAAGTAGCTGACCGTCTGACTACGTATCTACCTGAGCCGCCCTCAGAGGAAATTTTTAGGAAACGCGCAGGAGCATGAAAATGAAAACTGAAAAAAATATTTTTTTCCTTCAAGTGGCTTCGGTGGCCATTCACTGGGTTTTTGTGTTAGTAATTGCGATTTGGATTTTTAATTTAATCAAGGTAGCGCATAAATTAAAGGATGCTTTTGACGCTTCGCTCGCAATTAGTATTGTGGCTATCCCGGTGTTTACTGTCTTAGCTTCGGTTTTAACGTACGTTTTTGTGGGGCTGCAAAAAGGGCGCAAACGTGACGACATAGCGGGTTCAGAGTAGTTTAGAGATGGTAGAAAGATTGCAATGCATAGTGCAGCGAGTAAAAGCTCAAACTGAGTGAGGCCTCGCTGTCATTCTGGAAGAATCTTTTTAAGATCATGCACTGAACCTTAAAGACAAAAAGGATTCATACTGAATGACATAGAGGGCATCGGCCATAGTAGCGAAAAAAGAAGTGAAGGATTTGTACAAAATGAAAATGCATTTTTTACCTAAAAAGTTGAACTTTCTATTTTTTGTTTCTGTTTTGATTGCTCTTCATCTTCAGTCTCTCAGAGTTTGTACGCAAGAGCTCACGCTCCCGGAGAATCCTCTTAAAGGCCGATTTGTTTTTGAACAGAAGGGGTGCGTTACTTGTCATTCCATAGAAGGAGAACGCGGAAAAATTGGACCGGATTTGGGGCGAAGCAAATATTATGGCAGCTTTCTGCAGCTTGCTGGAATCATGTGGAATCATGCTCCTGATATGCTCAGACGCATGCGTGAACTTGAACTGCCATATCCGGAATTTACCAGAACTGAAATGGTTGAACTGATAGCTTACCTCTACTATTTGAGATATTTAGGAGAACCCGGTGATTTGTATCGCGGCAAAATATTAGTGAAAGAAAAGAAGTGTCTGGTGTGTCATTCTATTGGTGGCAAGGGTGGTAAATTAGGACCAGCTTTTGATAAATTAGCAAAATATATATCACCCTTATATATGGCCCAGGCCTTATGGAACCACGGTCCAGAAATGAACAAGCAGATCAGGAAAATGGGTTTGAAGCGACCTAAATTTGAAAAAGGAGAAATCGTAGACCTCAGCGCCTACATTCGTGAGGCTAGTAAAAGCACCGAAAGGGAAAAGGTTTATATGTCTCCAGGCAATCCTCAAAGGGGTAGGTTGGTCTTCAAAGAAAAAGGGTGTTTAGACTGCCACGCTGTCAATGGTGAAGGGCAAGATATTGGCCCGGACTTGGAGGAATTGGAATGGGACTACAGCGTGACCGAAATAGCCGGTCTGATGTGGAATCATGGTTCTGCGATGGGAGAGCTGATGGAGGAGCTAAAGATTAGTTGGCCCAAGTTTAGCGGCAAGGAAATGGCTGATCTTATAGCCTATTTGTACTTTCTGAAATTTACAGACAAACCTGGCGATGCTCGCAAAGGCAAAGATGTCTTTGCAGATAAAGGATGTGCATACTGTCATGGTTCCGATGCACAGGGTGGGGAGTATGCTCCAGACCTTTCCAAATCAAGAGTACTCCAATCGACTATAGATATGGCGCAGATAATATGGAATCATGCGCCGGTCATGGAGGAAAGAATAACAGAAAAGGTGCTGCGTTGGCCAGAGTTTTCTGTGAAAGAAATGAGGGACCTTTATGCTTTTTTACATAATCTATTGCAATCAAAGTAGTTAAGTTAAGAAAATAAGAGGAGAATGAAAATGCAAAAGATATTTTGGCTTGTGCTTGTGCTTATTTTTGCTTTTGCCGGGGCCGTTCAGTCCCAGGAGAAAAAGGAGAATCCAGAGTACAGTTTTATTGGAACAAAAGGCTGCAAAAAATGCCATATCAAGCAGTTTAAGTCTTGGAAAGAGACCAAGATGGCTAATGCTTATGAGATCTTAAAGCCGGGTGAGCGAGCCGAAGCTAAGAAAAATGCCGGTCTGGATCCTGAAAAGGATTATACAAAAGACGCTGAATGTCTTGCTTGTCATACCACAGGATACGGCAAACCGGGTGGCTTTGTCAGCTTGGAAAAAACGCCTCAACTCGTGGGGGTAAGCTGTGAAATGTGTCATGGTGCCGGAAGCGAGTACACTAAGGTGCAATATATGCATTTGAAAAACAAAAATTACAAGCTGGCGGAGGTGGTCAAAGTGGGCCTCATTGCTCCAGTAACCGGAGATAGGTGCACCGAGGTGTGTCACAACGAAAAGAGTCCCTTTTTCAAAAAGGACGAGCCTTTTGACTTTGAAAAGAGAAAGGAGCAAGGCACACACAAACATTTCCCGTTGAAATACAAACATGATTAATACTCCAGCGCGGCGGAGCCGCAATTGCAAATTGAAAAATGCAAAATAAACAAAGATTCAACTCTCAACCGAAATAGCGCTGCGACGCCGCATGTTAGGGCATGACAAGAATTACAAATCCTAATGGAATTCAACGGATAGGCGCCCATCTCTGATTGTACGAATTAGTAACCTGTACAGTGCAATGAGATGCCTTTGGACGATGTGGTATTTGAAAAGAATTTTCAAAATATCCGTTGGGAACTTTCGGAATGACATTGATAATACTATAATACAAAGACGGCATCTTTAGGCCATTACTGGGCCATAAGGTCTAAGGGAGAAAGAAGACATGATCGATTTGCTTAAAGAATCTAGAGTTTTCAGAGAATGCTCAACACAAGAATTGGAAGCTATTGCCAAAATCTGCCACAGGGTCACTTTTAAGAATGGAGAACGTATCTGTGAGGCTGAAAGTCCAGCAGAATATTTATTCATAGTCAGTGAAGGCGCGGTGGAGCTACGCTTCAAAGTGACTCACTATCATGCTGCAAAGGAAATTACCCTTGATCGAAAATTTAAGAGTGAGGCTTTTGGTTGGTCTGCGCTTACTGAACCCTTTATCTATACCCTGTCTGCTTTAGCTATGCAAGATTCCGAGCTGTTGAGGATAAAGGCCAATGATATTAAGGGATTGTGCACAAAGAATAATCATTTGGGCTTCGTTATTATGAAAAACATTGCTGAGATTGTTGGCGAGCGATTCGCTTCTGTCCAAAAAATATTGATTGATGTGATCCAGCAAAACCTCATAGAAAAGGAGCGATAGCCTCACCGTATAAAGATCAAAGTAGATTTAAGGCCAATATGATATTTTCAGATAGGGTAGGTTCAATAAAAATGAGGATGTAAAGTTATGTAAGAAGACCAATGATTTATATAGCCTGAATTATTCATAAATTCTACCACAAAGACACAAACCTCACTGAGAATATTGAAGTTATGTCACAAAGAATTTGAAAACTCAGTTTCTAAACCTCAGCTTCTGCCGGTCTTTGTAATTCTTTATTAGTTCTTTACTTATAACAACAATGAGCGTAAGGAGGGAAGAGGCATGGACTTCCTTGGAAAATTTAAGAACCATAATGATTTGTACTTGGTTAATTTTTTGTGCAAA
>JBHIAW010000088.1:0-12242 GCA_046758765.1 bacterium | reverse complement strand
CCACCAAATCCTGACTCCCGTAACTTTCCGCCAGCTTGCTAACTTCATCTTCAAAGACGTCTGAGAGCCGCTTCAGGAAAATTAGCGGCAGAATGTAGTCCTTGTACTTTGGCGCGTCAATTTCGCCGCGAATCTTACAGGCCGCTTCCCAGAGCCAATTTTCGAGGATTTTGGTGTCGAGCTTTTGGTTAGTCATGTACAAGCGCTCCTGGTCAAAATCTGCATTTGTACCTCTGGCGAGTTCCTAAAAATTTAGAAGTCGTTCCTCTCGTAGGCTGTAAAAACATCGGTTCCGAATTTCGTGCGTAGGTGCTCGCCTTCACAGGCAGACACGTTTAGATTTTTTTAAATATATGCAGACAAAAAACTTATTGCAAGAAGATTTTCATTTACCGGGAAGGTTTCTTTGATGGAGTGATAATGGTTATTGATACTCTATGATTGTTTCCGTATAGAAGCTACCTCCAGTTTACCGCTTCTCAAAAACGCCTTTAAAGAAGGATTTCATCTTGTTCATAATTTGCTTGGCCAAATTCTCGGTTTCTTCAATCCTCTCTTCGGGGGTTGCGGTTGCCATGGCCTGGGAATTCCGCACTCGGCGCTCGGCAACCACCTTGCTGATCGTTTCCGCCATCTCTGGTCGTTTGGTCAATAAGGCCTTCATATTTTCCTTGGTTATCTCATGGGCGATTACATCCGTGATCGCCACTATCGTGGCAGCACGAGGTTCTCCTGTAAGAAGCGACATTTCACCGAAGAACTCTCCAGGAATAATTTGACCGACTTTTACTTCAGTTTTCTTATTGTTCGTACCCAAAAATGCGTGTAATAAGCCTTCAGACAAAATGAACATTGAATCCCCCGCATCTCCTTGCTTAATTAATTTCTGACCTTTATCGTAGTTTTTCCGTTTCATGTTGGCGGCCAGTTCTCTTAATTCATTCATATCGAGATGCTTGAACAACTCAGTTCTGCCCAATAATTCTGTGCGATCCTCCAGTGTTGTTGAGTCCAGATGGCGAGTGGGCATTTCTGCGTAGAATAGGTCCTGTTTTGGATAAGCCGGTGTGATACCAGCTTGCTTCAGGTGCTCTAAAATGCTGGTTGTTACATGACTTCTGGCACCCGCGAGCGTAATGCCATCCCCCCAGGAAGACATCCAGAATCTAACTACGTATTCCACACCTAATGCATTCGTCTTATTGATAACTACATTAGGATTGGGTTGCTCTAGAACACCCTTTTGTCCCACTGCGGCTTGGGCCCCGGCGAGCAATACCCGACAAGCACGCTCAGTCGGCACGGAGAAGTCTAAGCAGAATGCGGTCTCAAACCGACTTTGTGGACCGGCACCCCAGAAATTGGTGACAACCAGTGTACCCAGGAGACTGTTGGGCAGAATGACAACTGAATCGTCTACGGTCTTTAGTCGTGTGGTTCGCCAATTTATTTCCATGATTTGTCCAGTAATATCTTGATTGGAGCCGTGTACCTTGACCCAGTCGCCAATTTTGTAAGGCCGGTCAATATTTATCGCCAGACCTGTAAAAACGTCCATAATCATATTTCGTAAAGCAAACCCTACGATCAACCCCATAACACCTGACGTTGCCCAAAACCCGGTTACGGATTTTTCGAAAACGATCCCGATAATACCCATTATGGCCATAAGGTAAAGGATAATAGTGAGTACATCTTTTAGCAGGCGTGGCACCGGGGCGCCGATAGTTTTTTGGACCACACCATCCCAGAAGAATACCACGAGTAACCGGTTAAGAAAATGTGCCCCAGACAGCCAAATGCCAACTAGAACTACGTAACCAAAAACTTTTTTGGATACGTCAACTGCCTCACGAAACTGAACCAGGATATCAAGATTAAAGAGAGCAAGACCCCCAAACAACAACAATGTAGAAATAGGAACCCATAAACGTCGAGCTAAATCTTTATTCATCTGGTAAGCCTTAAAAAAATTAACATACAAATTATGATTTACTTAGTCACTTGCTAAATCAAAATACTGTGGTGATTATTTCGTCAGATGGTAACCTGCGCTGGTCATGGCCTTGATGAGGGCTTTAAGCTGGCCTTCGGTGGCACCATTTTGCCCAGCGAAGGCGACGGCGGCGTCCCTCACCGTACGAAGTTCTCTCTTGTTGTCCTTGAGAGGGAGCCGCCACTTTCTCTGCGGTCCGTTCGCAAAGGCGACCGAAAGCTGCCCGTCATCGATCTTGGTGGTCATTCTTCGGGTGGCCATCCGCTTACGCTGGTTTGCCTTGTCAACAGGTTCAATTTGGAATAGTCGCCTCAAAACATCATCGGGTGTTTCGCCAAACTTTCCCCGCTCAGCCATTGCGTTCCAAACTTCATCAGAAATACGAATCGTTCTCATTGCATCTACAGACCTCCTGTTTGCTATCACAAGTAATTTACTATCAAGAGTAAAGCACTGCGGAAACCTAGAAGTCGGGTCGGAAAGTATGTATGGACGCCTTGCGTCGAAGTCTCTTACTGCCGGCCAGGAATATTGAATATGCGAACTTCATGCTCCGTTAGTTGCAAGAAGCGCTCGATGTTGTCCCGCGAAATCACCAGCGTACTCGTATTAACAAGTGGATGAAACCGAAACGCCTTTGCCTGCCAGAGGTCTTCATCAAAGATAACTTCTACCTCTTTGTCTGCATCATTCACGAGTGCCAAGAGTGAGACCGCACCGGGCGTCACGCCGAGATATTTCTGCAGGCGCTCCGCCGAACCAAGGCTCAATTTGCTGCTGCCAAGCAGGTCTCTCAGCGCTTTCAAATCCACGGTCTTTTCGTATCCAACAATGACAAGAAAGTGTCGCCGACCTTTATGATCACGCAGAAACAGGTTTTTGGTCTTGGCGGCATGCAAGTGGGGAACCAGGCGGTCAGCCTCCTCGCAGGTAAACACCGGCGGATGGTCATGGCGCGCATACCCAATGTTGTGGTCTGCAAGAAATTGGTAGATGTCCGTCATTTTTCATAGAGCTTCCCGGGTGGCCAAGAGAAGCCGCGATTGTGTCACCTCCGCAGTAGCTAGTGATTGAACGAAAACTATTAAATAGTTGTCACTGCGAGGCGTTTTTTGCCGAAGCAATCTCATGCCGTGCCTAATAGTGAGATTGCTTCGCTGAGAAGCGCTCGCAATGACGGTAAAAATGGTGTTTTCGTTCAAACACTAGGAATCTCCTTTTTGATATTTGAGTTAAGAAAGTGCGTACTTGACAAGTATATGCAAAAAAGCTTATATTTGCAAGTAATGATATTATGTTTTGTTTTCGTTTTGATTTTACTGGGCTGCACCGTTGCAGAGCAGCCAAAAAGGACGTCAAATCTACCGCCTCATCATACGTCCACGGGATTTCGAAATCCAAATAACAATTCCAAACGTAGTTTTGGTGATTTTCTCCGCTGGCGCTTTGGTTGGGGTCCTCAGGAAACTCCGGCCCTATCCCCGAAGGAAATCCCAGCCTATAAACCACAAGTTGTGCAGCCAAATATGAATCGTATTAAGAACCCCGATTCAACTCAAATACAAATTACTTGGATTGGTCATGCAACGTTCCTCATTCAAGTTGAAGCAATAAATATACTAACAGACCCAATGTTCAGTGAACGCTGTTCGCCCCTTTCTTTTGTAGGCCCTAAACGCTTAGCACAACCGGGCATCAATTTTGAAGACCTTCCACTGGGGAACTTTCCATCTAACAGATGAGCCTCCCGGAGAGCCACCAATCTATTTAAGAAAAGCCTTAACAGAAGCAGGGATTGACGAAGAGAAATTCATTATCATGAAATTTGGTGAGACGTTAACTTTTTAACTGGATTCGGAGAATAAAACATAACACGGCGGAGCCGCAAACCCCAAATCGCAAATGGCCAGATCCCAAATAAATTCCACATTTCAAGCTCCAAACTTCCATTAGGAAACGCTCAATCGGTAGTCCAGGCTTTAGGCGGGAGCAGGCTTGTAACGCAACACGTCTTCGTTTGCGATACTGCCGACAAGGAGGCAAAGTTGGCTGATAATGGCCAGCAGCTCAATCGAGACGAGTTGAGTTACACTAACAGGTCGCGCTCCTAAGAAATGCTTGGCATTACGTTTCCGACATTTAAAGCAATCCCGACATGTACGTGTCGGGATTGTGATGGCTTCTAATTAGTGTTTGAATGAAAACTCAGTTTCTAATGTCTTTGCGAGCGCTTCTCAGCGAAGCAATCTCACTATTAGGCACAGCAGGAGATTGCTTCGGCAAAAAACGCCTCGCAATGACAGCTATTTTAAGAGTTTTCGTTCAAACACTAATTAATTCGAGGAGCGTTGGTGTATTTCCTGGCGCAACAACGCTGGGCTTGGAATTTAGAATTTGGGTCTTGGGAGTTATTTGGAATTTGCGATTTGTTCATTGGGATTTTTTCTTGCAGAAGAATGCAAGATTTCAGCAGTAATACGATCCTTATACCTCTACACCCTTTTTACCCAACAAATGCCTGAGTGCGTTTTCAAGTTCTGGCTGGCGAAACTCATACCCACTGTCCTTTAACTTAGCTGGCTCCACTCGGGCGCTGGCCAACAGCAGGGCGTCTGCCATCTCGCCAAAAGCCAGCCGGGCCGCAAAAGCCGGCATGGGAAATAACGTTGGCCGTGAAAGTACGCGTCCTAATGTTTTCGTGAATTCTCGATTGCTGACGGGATTTGGCGCCACAGCGTTTACCGGGCCCTTTAACGATTCGGTGACAATCGCATGATGAATGGCTCCGACAACGTCATCCATGGCAATCCAGCTCCAGTACTGTTGGCCGCTGCCTATTAATCCGCCAGCGCCCATTTTAAACGGAAAAAGCATCTTTCCGAGGGCGCCGCCTTCCGGACTTAAGACAAGTCCGAGGCGAAGATTTACCACCCGAATGCCTTTCTTGACCGCTGGTTCTGTAGCCGTTTCCCATTGCTGGCACACTTCAGCGAGAAAACCAGTACCTGCTTTACTATCTTCTTTCAAGAGCTCTTCATTCCGATCGCCATAATAGCCAATGGCTGACGGACACACCAGCGCTTCTGGCGGGTTCTCAAGTCCACCGAGCGTTTTGCTGAGAAAGCGCGTGGTTTTGACCCGGCTGTGGCGTATCTTTTCTTTTTTCTTGTCCGTCCATCTGCTGGCAATGTTTTCACCGGCAAGATGCACCACTGCATCAGCGCCTTCCAGTTGCTTTTTATCGACCGTTTCTGCATAAGGGTCCCAGAAAATTTCACCCTTCGCCCCCTTCGGCTCTGACCGAACCAGTCTGATAACCTCGTGTCCCGCGGTCGTGAGAAAAGGAACCAGTGCCGAGCCAACCAGCCCGGTGGAACCTGTTACAAAAATTTTCATCGTTTTCCCTCCGTTGAGAAGATGAAACCTCTCGGCTAAAATTGAAACCTTGTTAATAAATGAGTTGTCTAAGATTTCCTCAGCCTTTTCTTATTTCTTCTCTCGACTCTGTAAAATGCAATCCAGTAAATTTGCTTAGACCGGATAAACAAGATGTTACAGGATTATGTCTTTTCAGATAATTTTGGATAGAATCGGGCGTTCACGACGCAGAAGCGAATACGCACAAAAGTCGGTCAATTGAATAAAGTAAAATCGCTCAGACTTTTTAAAAAACGGACCTTCAAGAATGCATTGAGTAATAATTCCTAACTAGTGTTTGAACGAAAACTCGATTCTTAATGTCATTCCGGCAATCTTTTGAGCCGGAATCTCATCATTTCAGGCAGGAGATTCCCGCTTAAAGCATGCGGGAATGACAGGAAAAGACTGTTTTCGTTCAAACACTAACTAGCTCTATTAATGGCTCGGCACAAAATAAAAATCACCCATATCGCCCACCCGATGCTCCTTGAAAACGACTCTTACCCGCATGCCGGTCTTAGCTTGCGAAACCTCGTCCATGATCACATTGCTCATGATTAAGGTGTCGGCTCCGTCGAGTAAGATAAAGGCGCAGATGAAAGGCGTTTTGTGGAAAAAAGCTGAGGTGGCGTAGTGCACCACGGTAAAGGTTTTGACCGTGCCCTGGTTGCCGCAGCGCATCCACTCGGTGTCACAGTAACACTCGGCGCAATGGGCACGCGGCGGAAGAAAAACCGTACCGCAGGTTTTACATCGGGTGCCAAAGATGCGCTTATGGTCCCTGATTTCGCGGAAGAATCGAGAAGTCAACCCGTAGCTGTATCTGTAGTCGATTTGAATGCGGTCGGGTATTTCCAGCGGGTCGTCTATGTTTTTGGGCTGATTCAATTCATCGGTAAAGGCGTGTTCAATCAATTCCGAATGCAATTTCATTCTACTACTTTGGATTTGTAGCCATTTATTCTTATTCTTAATCATTGGAAGTTCCTTAATGAATCAATGTTTGGGTGTTACTTAAAATAACAAATTCTGCAACGCTCAATCAACGCTCTCAACAATAAACGCAAAGGTCCAGGCCGTGGCTGGTCCACCGATACTTTGGACGAGTCCACGTTGGGCATTTTTAACCTGCCGTTTTTCGGCTTCGCCGCGCACCTGCAAAGCCGCTTCTCCTGTCTGCATAACACCGGTAGCCCCGACCGCATGTCCACAGCCGATGAGTCCCCCGCTGGGGCAGACAGGCAATTCTCCATCCATTTCAGTGACTTCCTCTTCAATCAGACGGCCACCTTCGCCAGGCGGACAGAATCCAAACGCTTCGTAGGACATGATCTCAGCGCCAGTAAAAGCATCATGCAGTTCGGCAAAGTCCAGTTCTTTCAAAGGAGTTGTGACTCCGGCCATCTGGTAGGCTCGTTCTCCGGCGACTCGGCTCGAGGCAAACTCGGTGGTGTCCGGTCGGCGGCCGGTGAACACCAGGTCTGTGGCCGCGCCTACGCCGGTAATCCAGGCGGGTTTGTCGGTGATTTCTCGAGCTTTTTCCTCGCACGCCAAAATAATGGCTGAGGCGCCTTCGGAGTACAGGCAGTTGTCATAAAACTTAAAGGGGTAGCATATCATCTTGGAGTTAAGCACCTCATCTACCGTGAGCTTCTTGGGACTCTGAGCGATAGGATTGTTGAAGGCGTTTTTGTGATTCTTGACCGACACCAGAGCCATCTGCCGCTCTGTAGGTGTACCGTATTTGTCCATGTGTGCTACCAAGGGGAGAGCATACGAAGCTGCCGGGGTCAAGCCCATGGGCGTCTCAAAAGTCATATCTCCCGAATACACTATGCCCTTTAACACCTCCGGGGTCGAGGAGCCAATTTCGTAGTTGAAGCAGTCGGTGCATTTTTCCACGCCTAAGACCAGCACAATGTCATGCAATCCTGAAGCCACCTCGGCGAAACCAGCACGCACGGCCGCGCCGCCTGTGGCCCCACCGGTGGCCACCCGCACCGAAGGCTTCAACCCCATGCCGATGTAGTCGTGAACGTAAACATCGGGCATGAACTGCCGTTCGAAAAGCTCGTTGTAAATGCCGTACACCACGCTGTCCACGTCTTCTCGAGAGAGCCCAGCATGTCCTAAGGCTAATTTGGCCGCATCATACGCAAGTTCATAGTAGGTTTTGTCAATCCAGCGGGCTCTAAATTGTGTGTTGCCCACACCTACGATTGCTACTTTTCGCATGATCCTTTTTTCAGTTTTGCTATCATGAATATCGCAGAGCTATTCTCTGCTCTTTGATCTTATTGAAAAGTTATCAGTTTCGCGTGCAATATAGAAAGAGCCGCTCGCCATGGCAATTAACTTTCCTTCGCCATCTTTAACTTCAGAGACTAAAGCGGCAACCTTATTTCCTTTATGAACCACTTTGGACTCTGCCATGAGACTCCCTGAGGAAACGGTCTGAAAGTAATTTATCTTAATTTCAATCGTTGCACAAATCTCATTGTTTTTCAGCAGTGTTGCTAAAGCGGCTCCCATGCCAGTATCCACCATTGTGTAAATCACGCCGCCGTGAAGCACTTGATAAACATTTAGCATATTTGGAGTAACCTCCAAAGAGCACTGAGAATAACCATTTCCGTGTGAACCAAATTTCACTCCTAAAGAAAAAGAAAAATCTTCAGCTCCAATTTTATGCAACTTTTTCATTTTGAATCCATGCAATAAGTTTCATTCGTGGTCTAGTAAAACATTGTTGGTAACTATTCAGGGCTTAGAATAGAATTCTCTAAGTTTGGTTTTTTGAATCTTACCCGTGGTTGTTTTAGGAAAAGCGTCGGTGAACACGACCCGGCGCGGACATTTGAAATCCGCTAGATGTGCCTTACAGTAGTTGATCACCTCTTCATCTGTCAGGCTTTCACCTGGTTTCAAAACAATAAATGCGCCAACCTCTTCGCCCCAAATTTTATCCGGTAAACCTACAACGGCGGCCTCGGCGATTTTGGGATGACGGTACAACACCTCCTCGATCTCTTTAGGATAAATGTTTTCACCGCCACGGATGATCATCTCCTTTTTGCGACCCACGATATAGAAATAGCCATCTGGGTCCACATAACCCAAATCGCCCGTATGCAGCCAACCATTTTTCAAGGCCTCAGCCGTGGCTTCTGGATTTTTGTAATAGCCAACCATGACATTTTCGCCCCGAATTACAATCTCTCCGACTTCTCCTTGTAACCGCTCGCGATCTTGATCATCAAGAATCTTCATTTCTTGCTCTGGGATGGGAAGGCCGATGGAGCCGATCTTACGCTTCCCATCTAAGGGATTCACGGAACTGACGCAGGTGCCCTCACTGAGTCCATAGCCTTCTAAAATAAAAGCATTAAATTTCTCCTCGAATTTCTTGAACACCTCCACCGGCATAGGCGCGGCTCCGCAGATACACATTCTTAAAGAACTGAGATCGTACATCTCAGCATCCGGTAAATTCAACAAAATGGTATAGACCGTAGGCACGCCGCTGAAAGCCGTGGCCTTGTATTTGGATAAAATCGAGAAGAACTCGTTGGGTTTGAATTCGGTGGTTAGGATCATACTGGCTCCCGCATACATAGGTGAGAGTGTGGTCACTACCTGGCCATTGACATGGAAAAGCGGGAGGATGCAAAGAAATCGGTCCTCCGGTGTTAATTTCACTAGTTTAACGGTCTGCTGGGTGTCAAACAGGTAGTTTCTGTGAGAAAGAATAACCCCTTTGGGCTGACCCGTGGTGCCCGAAGTGTAGATGATAGAAGCCCAGTCGGAATCCTGTAATCTAACTTCTGGCTTCTGGGGGGAAGCTTTAAAGAGATCATTAAAAGAGACGGTCCTGGCAGTACGCTTGCCATCCAAGACCAGTACGGTACGTAGTTTTGGACACTGGCTCTGAATTTGACCGATCATCTCCATAAAGGAGGACTCAGTAATGAGCGTCGATGCTTCAGCGTTCTGCAATATGTATTTGACCTCTTCCGCTTTAAGATTAAAATTGATTGGTACCGACACGGCCCCGATTTTCATGGTACCAAAAAACGCATAAAGAAACTCTGGTCGATTTCGTATTAGAAGACACACTTTCTCCCCTTTACTGACTCCCAAATCGGCCAGACCATTTCCTACTCGATTGGCCATGTCATTCAGCTCCCGAAAAGTGATTTCTCTGTCGTCAAAATAAAGGAAGGTTTTTTCAGGGTATTGCTGGGTTCTGGTTTCTAAAAGATTGTTGATAGTCATTTTTATCTCCCAAATTCAGAACTTAGTGAGATTACTCCATCTGTTGAAAATAAAGTTCACAGATCAGCGCGTATTAGACGGTACCTCAGGTCATTTGAGTATTTCTCTGGCAATAATTAGCTTTTGAATTTGAGAAGTACCTGCTCCGATTTCGACCAGCTTGGCATCCCTCAAGTACCGCTCTACGGGATAATCCTTGATGTAGCCGTAGCCGCCGAAAATCTGGACCGCATCCAGTGTGGTTTTCATAGCCACTTCCGCGCCCATGAGTTTGGCTATGGAGGCTAGTTTCGTCACCTTTTTCCCCTGCTCAAAAAGGGCAGCGGCCTGATAGCTCAACAGCCGCGCGGCCTCAATGCCTTTGGCCATGTCCGCCAGCATCTCTTGAACCATCTGAAAGTGGGCAATGGGCTGACCAAACTGGTGCCGTTCTTTAGCATATTTCAAAGCCGCTTCAAAAGCCCCCTGAGCGATTCCCAGTGGCAAGCCGCTGAAGCCCACGCGCTCCATGTCCAGACCTTTCATCATTTGCGTGATCCCCTGGCCCTCCTGACCCAACAGATTTTTCGCTGGTACTCGACACTCTTCCAGATAGATTTCTGAAGTGGGGGATCCTCGCATGCCCAGTTTATCCATCGCTTTTCCCACAGAGAAGCCGGGGAAGTCTTTTTCCACAATGAACGTGCTTAAGCTTTGGCTACCCTTTTCCTCTGAGGTGCGAGCAAAGACAAGAACAATATCAGCTACCGGTGCATTGGTGATGAAAGTTTTGGTTCCTTGTAGGATGTATTCATCGCCCACCTTCCTGGCTCGGGTTTTCAAAGAAGTCGCATCCGAGCCAGCCTCGGGTTCGGTCAAGGCCATGGCACCTATTTTTTCAGCTTCCACCAAGGCGGGCAGGTATCTGGTTCTCTGCTCTTCATCGCCATGTTCGAAAAGGTTGTAAGCACAGAGAAAGGCGTGGGCCCCGTAAGAGAGAGCCGTGGAAGCACACACCCGGCTCAATTCTTCCACCACCAGGACACAGGAAATCCAATCGGCGCGACTGCCGCCATATTTTTCAGGAATGGCGATGCCCAGTAAACCCACATCCGCCATTTTCTGGAAAGTCTCTCTGGGGAAGCGTTCCTCCCGGTCGATTTCAGCGGCCAGCGGTGCCACTTCTTTCTCAGAAAACTCCCGCGCTAAGCTCTTTAGCATCTGTTGTTCTTTGCTGAGATGAAAATCCATTTGAAAGCTCCATATAAATGACATGGGTGCAAATAGGTAGGACACCAAACACTCTAAGTTGTAATCATTGAACTTACAATGGTCAAAAGTTGAATTTATACTGCTCTTGCACCAACGTCATACATACCATTTTAAAATAAGAATCTGGGTCTTAAATGCAAGCGAAAAGTAATAAAAGTCAAGCTAAGCCATTACGGGCTAACTCATCTGATCCATCCTATCTGAACGATCCGGATATACCTGCTTTCTTAGTCACCTGGGTGGTTCTTTTTCAAGCATTTCAAGTATGAACTCGATGGTTTTTCCAATGTTAGACCACGGCCATCCACCATTTCATACAGCGGAGCCGCTGTGACTGTTAAATCGAACAACCGAAGGTGCTTTGATGTTTTGGAGTCATAGTTTGACTTTCCAAAGATCTTTTTTATATTCTAAGAGAGAAATATGTGTGTTTTTGAAATGAAAAATAAAGACCATCCATTGCTTGGTATTGTACGAGATGGCGAACATTTTGAACCCGCTTCAAAATAGCTTTCTGGACGAGTTTTTTCAACAAACGCAAGAATTCTATTTGACCGGCGGGACCGCTCTTAGCGCCTTTTATCTCCAACATCGTTATTCAGAAGATATTGATTTGAAATTCTAGAAATCCCAAACTTCATGATTAAACCGTTGACGATTGATGTATTGACACAATACCTCGAAACGACTATTGAATGGCTGATTAGGAAATCTGCTCCGCCTTAAAGTGAGTAACGAATTGAAACCAATCTAATCGGTCTGTTCCGTCCTGCCCGAGCCTTAGGTTTAAAGAATTTTCAATCACCAAGTTTTCCGGGCTAGTGATTGAAAGAAGACTCGATTTTTAATGTCATTGCGAGCGCTTCTCAGCGAAGCAATCTCATTATTAGGCACGGCATGAGATTGCTTCGGCAAAAAACGCCTCGCAATGACGACTATATTCACAGTTTTCGATCAATCATTAGCTAGTGTTTGAACGAAAACTCGATTCTTAATGTCATTCCGGCAATCTTTTGAGCCGGAATCTCATCATTTCAGGCAGGAGATTCCCGCTTAAAGCATGCGGGAATGACAGGAAAAGACTGTTTTCGTTCAAACACTAGCTACCTTTTTTCTTGACTTTTAAATTACAATTTAGCAAAATAACATCCAGATTGGATTCATTACCGTTACAGCTCAGTTTAGCGAAATCCAAATAATCTAATGCTCATTCAGTGTAAAGGAGTAAAAATAGTGGATCAAGCACATTCAGGAAAACGGTCTTGGGTGATTTTGGGATTCATTGTTGCCGCAGCAGTAA
>JBHIAW010000087.1:0-12568 GCA_046758765.1 bacterium | reverse complement strand
GCGTCTAAATGGCAAGCGCCTCTGGTAACCAGAGGCCGCACCATTTTTCCACCCGCGCGCAGCAAGCGATTGGCGTCGTTCTCGGTTTGCACGTCACCGGCGATTAGACCGATACGCAAATCGTTATTCAAGGCTCCAAGGGTTCTTTCCAGCAGACTGGTTTTCCCTGATCCTGGCGAGCTGACCAGATTGACAGCGACTATTGCTTTCTGTTTCAATTGCGCACGGATGGTTTTTGCCAGGCGGTCATTTTCAGAGAGGACTTTTTTTTCGATTGTAATCTGTTTAGCCATCCGTTATCCTTCTTATTTTTCAATTATTATCGTGACCGTTTTCTACTTCCAAATAGGCAATATCCAGCTCCTGACCACGAGTGATCTCTATTTGTCCCGATTGACAGAAAGGGCAGGCAAAGACGGAGTTTTCAACAGCAAAATCATGGCCACATTTATGACACTTTCCTTGCACCGGTATGTGCTCGATTTTTAGTTTGGCGTTTGCAAGCGACGTATCTGTGGTAATTGCCTCAAAACTGAACAGAAGCGCTTCGGGCACAACATCGCTCAAAACGCCAACCCGCACAACAATCGTCTTGACGGGTGGCAAATCCCGGCGTTCTATTTCCTCCAGAACTGTCGAGACAATGGAACTCGCGATGGAAAGTTCGTGCATTCTTTTTCAGCCCAAGCTTTTGAATTGCTGAATTTGTTACAAATTTAGCGCCTGTAATCCCAAAAAGCAAGTATTTTCAGTTGGCTCTGAGAGTTCTGGAGTAAGAAAAAAGAAATTGTGATGCAAAGGCTCTAACTTTGCTTCCAATCTCTTGAACTGATTTGGTGTCGATTTAATAGTCGGTGGAATGTTCGACGATCAACGCCGCTGTTTTTTGCTGCATAAGTTACGTTACCGCGATGGCGTTCTAGCATTTTTATCAAATAATCCCGCTCAAAGCTTGCCACCATTCGGTGCCGAGCTTCTCTTAAAGGTAGGTCGATTTGAGCCTGAACCAAATCTTCATTCACACAGACAATATTGTCTGGTAAATCTACTGGTTGAATCCATTCCTCTTTGGCCAACGTAATGGCGCGTTCAATGACATTCTCCAACTCCCTAACATTTCCTGGCCAGCCATATTCTTCCAAACACGTCAGTGCTTCAACCGATATTCCCTTAATTCTTTTGGGCGTCAGTTTGGAATATTTATCAACAAAACTATCGCACAACAGTGGTATATCTTCCTTTCTATCACGTAAGGGCGGAAGTTTGATAGATATTACGTTTAAACGGTAATACAAATCTACCCTTAAGTAACCCTCCTTTAAAGCCTCTTCTAGATTTCTATTTGATGCTGAGATAATTCGTACATCCACATCTATGAGTTCGGTACCGCCCACTCTGCGAATCTTTTTATCCTGCAGCATACGTAGAAGTTTAACTTGTAAAGCAGAACTGAGCTCACAAATTTCATCGAGAAAAAAGGTGCCCCCATCAGCAAATTCTAAGAGGCCGGGTTTTCGTCGGTAAGCGCCAGTAAATGCCCCCTTTTCATATCCAAACAACTCACTCTCAAAAAGATTTTCTGGAAACGCTCCGCAGTTTACTGGAACAAAAGCCTTAGATTTACGATGGCTGTGAGCATGGATGCTGCGCGCCACCAGCTCCTTGCCGGTGCCGCTTTCTCCAATGATGGTAACATTGGCATCACCGTCCGCGATGCGGCAAATCATATCAAATACTTTCTGCATGACTGAGCTTCTGCCAATAATATTGTCAAATTTGAACCTCTTCTCTAACTGATTTTCCAGGGCACGTTTTTCTTTATGCAGATTTCTGTATTGCAGCGACTTTTCGACTACCACTCTAAGCCGATCTGCTTTAAATGGCTTCTCGATAAAATCAAAGGCGCCTTCCCGCATAGCCTCCACCACACTCTCAACATTGCCATAGGCACTAAAAATTACAAATGGGATTTCCGGCATCGCTAATCTTGCTTTGCGGAGAAGGTCCATGCCATTGATTTTGGGCATCGCTAAATCGCTAATGATTAGGTCATAATCCCTAGTTTCTATTTCCCTTAAGGCCTGCGCACTGTCATTTATGGTAACTACATTATACTGACCATTATTTCTAAGTACCTTTGCGCAGCTCAATAGTAGCTCTTTATCATCGTCGATTATCAAAATATTAGCTTTGTCATTCATAATCTTTCGCCAATTCTTTATTTACAAAAAAGATAAATAGTCCGGTCGTTAAAGAGTCTACGAAATCGAATACTCATTCTACTTTTACCCGCTCCTCCTGTTTTTCTTTGTGTTTATTCTTCCTTTGCTGGGCAATTAAATCCAAATATTTTGCACATGCAGTGTCCTGAGGGTCTTCTGCCAATACTCGTCTAAACTCACTTTCCGCCTTTTCAAGATCGTTTTGTTTGTAATAGATCACTCCTAAATGGTAATGGGCCATCACATACTCGGGTGTCACTGCCGTGGCTTCGATTAAATGATGAACGGCTGCATTTAACTTCCCTACATGATGATAGCACAATCCAATGCGATAATGAGCCGCATGATAATCAGGATCGAGCTTCAAAACGGTTTGATATTCGCTAATGGCTTCAGTTACACAAGCACGATGATATAAGGCAACACCTAGATCATAATGAGCGTCTATATACTGGGAGTCGATTACTATGGCATTTCGATAAGACTCAATAGCCCAATCCAACAGTCCCATATGAAAATAGGCATTGCCTAACAATTTATGAACGTAGGCATTTTGAGGATCATGTTCAGTCAATTCTTTAAGCTGGTCCATGGCTTCCCACGATTTGCCCTTTCGCTGGTAATCTAAGGCACGAATAAGACGATGCACCAGCAAACTTTCCTGCAAATAACTACCACACTCCGGACAAAACTTAAATGATTTCCCAACCTCTGTGTTACAGCGTGGGCAACTAAATTTTGCTGCAGATTTCATTGGTTCTCCGTTGGTACAGCGTGAGCGCTTGTTGTTACCAATCATAATAGTTAGAGCTGGTTTGGACAATCCACATTTGGTGCCGTCCACCTCTTCTTGGTAAATTTCAAATTACTCTTCCGCTGCTCACCTCGTTCTGTGAATTGGCTGCCAGATTCTTAGGATTTACGTTGTTATTATATGCTTCTACACTCAAGCCAGTCAATTCATTAGCCAGTTGCGCTATTTCTCTCAACCGGCTTAATTCAACTCTTTCCAAACCTTGGCTGGCCGTTCCTCGATCGAGACTGTAGATTTGAACCCTTAGCGGCTTAAGCTCCCGAAGCCTTTCAATCCAACTCCTCACTTCCAAATCTGTGCTATTGTCGATTTTGCCACATACGAACATGCTTTGGATGGCAAATTTTTTCAAAGATTTTAGGCCCTCAACAATACTCCTCAAAGTGACCACTGGAATTCCATGATTCATCCTCTTGAAGGCTAATTCGTTGCCTGCGTCTAATTTCATTATGGGCAGATCTATTTTTTCTACAGCCTTTCTAATTTCTGGGACTCTACATGTGCTACTGTTTGATAGCAGTGCCAGTTTTACATCCGGCAGAACTTGGTCTCTAATTTTTAGAATCACATCAACAATCTCAGGAAAATCCGGATGAAGAGTAGGTTCACCATTTCCAGAAAATGTGATATAATCAAGATCCTTGTGAACCTCAAGCGATTGCCTTAACGCTACGGTAAGGTCTGCTAAAGTCGGCAATTGCTCGCGGCGACCTATTCCACTGTTTGTTTGGATTCTGGTCCATCCGTACTGGCAATAACAGCAGTTCAGCGAGCACATCTTGAAAGTAGTAGGCATGAGGTTTATGCCTAAGGAGCGGCCCAATCTTCTCGAGTTGACAGGTCCGTAGACAATGCTTTTTTGTAATTTGATTACATTCATCTCAAAGACAATTCCCAAAATAGTTTAAGGGCACAGAGGCCATTACACATGGGTTTGCTTATGGTTAGTTATCACAATTTTCTCTATCTGCTTGATGCAATCATCAATTCACAAAATCGCATTGGTTCATGCCATTTCACTATTTGCCCCTGTGCCCAGGTAATCATGTTATTAATACAAATACTTGACCGTAGCCCCCCGCATCCTAGCGGCTCGGGCGGTTGCACAACCCAAAACACTAAAGTCCCGAAAACTTACCATAGGGTCAAAATCGCCTTGGTAGCGCCGACAGCATTCCAGAGCTGCCTCCTTGCCCCGCGGACATGGAAGGTACAAAAAAGGACACATATCCCCTATGAAATCATGTTCTTGACCTTCTTCAATCATTTTTTACCTTAATTAAGTTAAGTTCCAACTCCGTTTATTTTTTCGGTACCAAAATCTTTAGGATACCAGCTCCACCATATTCTCTGTGCTTTTTGCGTACTCTTCACTAATAAATTCAATACCCTTGTTAAGCGCTTTTTCGTTGACCACCATAAACTCTTTTCGCTTGACTACACTTTTAGCGGCCGATAAAACGCTCTCCAGAGACAGTAGCCCAGTGTACCCCAAATAGGCACCCAACATGACCATATTAGCTACCTTGGTTTCACCCAATTGATCAGCCAGCTCGGTCGCGGGCACATAAACAGCCTGCACATCCTGGCGTTCTACGCTACGCTTTATCAGCGAGTTATTCACAAAAATGATACCACCCTTACGAACATCCTTTTCAAACTTGTCTAAGGAGGGCAGGTTCATGGCAATCAACACATCGGACTGGGCTACCAGCGGCGAACCGATGCGCTTATCAGAAATGATGACATGGCAGTTGGCAGTTCCGCCGCGCATTTCCGGGCCGTAGGACGGAAGCCAGGTCGTGTGATAGTCGGAAAGCATGGCACTTTGCGCCAAAAGTTGCCCAAACAAAAGAATGCCCTGACCACCAAACCCGGCAATCTTGATCCGTGGATCTTTGTAATCTTCCGCCACCTCCGGTCGCTTAAACTTTCGCAGGGTCCGCCTTTTTGTACCCCCCAATAAAGATAGAATCTCTTGGTTTGTTGGTTGTATCTTAATCTTAGGTTTGGGCTCTTCTTTTATCATAGCCCCATTCTTATCTTTTAGAACGCTAAGTTTAAAATATTTGGTCATGACCTCTGCCACCCACTTTTTCGCTTCGAGCGGGTCCATTTTCCAACCCGTGGGACAGGCAGACAGCACTTCTACAAAGGAGAATCCTCTTCCTTCCATTTGGTTTTGAATGGCCTTTCGTATGGCCTTACGGACCCGCATCACGTGTTTAGCGTCGATGATAGCCACACGTTCAATAAAAACGGGCGCTTCTAGCGTTGCCAGAAGCTCACTGACGCGCATGGGATAGCCCTCGTTTTCTACGGTGCGTCCAAAAGGAGTCGTGGTAGTTTTTTGCCCGATCAAAGTTGTTGGGGCCAGTTGCGAGCCAGTCATACCGTAGATGGCGTTGTTGACAAAGATGACGGTAATATTTTCACCACGGTTGGCCGCCTGTAAAATGTTGTTACCTCCAATGGCTGCTAAATCCCCATCGCCCTGATAGCTGATCACAATGGAATGAGGAAGCGCCCGTTTAATTCCAGTGGCCGCGGCCGGCGCTCGACCGTGAGCCACCTGAACATTCCCGCAATTGAAGTAGTAATAAGCAAAAACGGAGCATCCCACCGGACTAATCAAGATCGTTCGCTCGCGTATACCAAAATCATCCATAGCTTCGGCAATCAATTTGTGAATCACGCCGTGTCCACATCCAGGACAGTAATGAGTAGTAAGCGGATCTGCTCCAGGCTTGCGCGTAAAAAACTCAAACAATGATTCCGGTTTTTGCAAAATTTCTTTAGCCATAACCTTCTCTCTCAATTAAACTTGGTTGCGATTTAAGTCCGTTCATATAGCTTTAACCTAACTTATAGCTTCCCGATGAAAGCGTTCGGGAATGACAGTCTGAATAGTTGGCAATATTTTTGTTTGTAGCCTTGTGCTACCTTAGGAATAATTCAGGCTAAGTCATTAAAGGTGTCTTCAAGCTTTTGTAAGAGCTCTTGGGTCGTCGGCACACCGCCACCCATGCGGCCATAGAATTGCGTAGGTCGCTTGCCTTCAAGAGCCAGACGAACATCCTCTATCATTTGCCCATTGCTCAATTCCGAAACAAAAAACAGCTTAGCGGTTTCGGCTAATTCTTGAATCCTTATCGTCGGGAAGGGCCACAAAGTTATGGGACGCAGCAAGCCAGCTCGCAACCCCTGAGACTGAGCTTCTTCCACCACGGTTTGCAAAACACGGGAAACAATCCCGTAGCCCACCATTATCACCTCAGCATCTTCTGTATAGAATTCTTCGTAGCGGACTTCCGCAGCTTCGATTCTTCTGTATTTTTCTTGAAGTTTTCGGTTGTGAGTCTCTAACTCCGTGGGATCCATGTATATGGACGTGATAAGATTGCCACTGGTATTATCAGTTCCATCCACAGACCAGGGTTTTGCTGGCAGTTCGGTCACAGGTTCAGGAAGTTCCACAGGTTCCATCATTTGACCTACAAAGCCGTCCGCTAATACCACAACGGGATTGCGGTATTTGTCAGCCAGTTCAAAAGCCAACATGGTGAGGTTGCACATTTCCTGGGCGCAATTAGGCGCCAGCACAATGACTTTATAATTGCCATGTCCCCCGCCCTTTACTATTTGGTTGTAATCGGCCTGTTCCGGTGCAATATTTCCCAAGCCAGGACCGCCGCGCATGATATCGATCACCACCACGGGAAGTTCCGCACCTGCGGCATACGATATGCCCTCCTGCTTCAGGCTAATGCCCGGGCCGGAAGAAGCCGTCATGACTCTCTGGCCCGTCGATGCCGCACCATAAGCCATATTGATTGAGGCCACTTCACTCTCTGCTTGTAAAAAGGTACCGCCTACTTGCGGAAAATAGAATGCGGCCGCCTCTGCGATCTCACTGGCTGGAGTGATTGGGTAGCCGTAAAAGGCGCGACAGCCAGCCAGGACCGCGCCATGAATTACCGCTTCATTCCCTTTAACAAAAAGTCGAGACATAAGACACGCTCCACTAAGCTTCTTCAATTACTCTGATGCGTTTGTATACTCGAATGGTTCCGGGTTCGGGGCAAATATAAAAGCAAATACCGCAGGCCGTGCACCCTTCCCCAACATACTCTGCTGGGTGATATCCCATTTTGTTCAAGCTCTCAGAAGCTTTTAGAACATCAGGGGGACAAGCCTCAAGACACAACAGACATCCCTTGCACAAATCTGCGGTAATCTCGACCCATCCTCTTGATTCCTGCTTAGCCCGTTTATTAGCCTTGTTCAAGCTGTGTAGGCCCACCGCTTTATCCTCAACACTGGTCAATAAGGGCAGCACCGCTGACTTGTCCATTCGATTGATGCGATTGTACAACTTTCTTTTTACCATGATCAATTCTCCTAAATGTCGAACTACCAGCGCCAGTCGTACCTCAAAAAATATGCCAAGAGACAAAAAACAACTTAGTACGGTCTAAGTAGTGTAAAATTAATCGAATACCCCTGCTCATGTTTCGTTGACGGCCTCAAACCTTGGCTATCATTTCCTACTTCTAAGAATACTAAGGCAGCAAATTCCTATAATTGAGAATTGCAGAAAGCTACGTAAGTTGTCACTTCTTGAAATTCTATGGTCAATGCTGACTAATTTGAAGGTTTTCCAAGGCCTTTCTTGCCGACTCAAGAATATCTTTGCGTTTTACTGGCTTGTGTAAAAATTCGAAGGCACCCCCATGCATGGCTTCAAGATAACTGTTTTCGTCCCCAAAAGCGGTAACAATAATTACCTGTGAATTAGGCGTTTTTTCTTTGATCTCCCACAGCAATTCCAAACCAGATTTTCCAGGCATTCTCAAATCCAATACTATCAAAGCAAACCCTTCTCTATTCACTAAATCGCTCGCTTCATTGCCATCGCTGGCGGTCATTACTTGATAGCCTGCCTTGCGAAATATCTTGGTCAAAGAGTCCCTGAATTCCTTATCATTATCCACGATAAGAACGTTATTGGAATTGAGGGTTGTCACTTATTCGCCTATGGATACTTGGGTAGATGGATTAATTTCACCTAAATTCTCAGATTTGAAAACACAAAAAGTATGCCATACGGTGTATTAAAATAAAAAAGCCATTTGTAAATATACAAGCGGCTGTAATTCAATGATTTAAGTCTTCTTTTGTGGTAATAAGTCTACCGTCTAATCTACTCTTTTTTTCTTAGTTTCGGTAAAAAACTCCCGACTATTCTTAATTTTGAGAATTTTGTTTCAGTCACTCCTTGCTTGAGATTCCGAGCTCACCCATCTTTCGATAGAGGGTAGATTGACTCATCCCCAATAACTGAGCAGCCTTGTTTTTGTCGTAATCAGACATTCTTAATGCCTTAAGAATGGAATCACGTTCATACCTTCTTAAAGAATTTTTCAATCCCCCTACTGCGGCTTCAGAAGAGGATTTTTGTGAATAAATCTGAGGAAAATGCTCTAATCTCAAAATATCCCCATCGCACAGGATCATAGCCCGCTCTATCACATTCTCCAATTCCCGAACGTTTCCTTTCCAAGGATATTCCATGAATAAATTTAGTACTTCTTTGTCCGTACCTGTGATTGTTTTACCTAATTGTACGTTATAAAACTTGATAAAGTGATTTACCAATTCTGGGATGTCCTCTATCCTGTCTCTCAATGGAGGAATAGCAATGCCTACCACATTTAATCGATAGTAGAGATCTTCCCGAAAATTTCCCTTCTCGACTTCCTCGGCTAAGTGTCTGTTGGTGGCAGCAATAATACGGACGTCAATGATTTCGGGATTGGTGCTGCCCACAGGCATAATCTCTTTATGCTCAATGGCTCTCAAGAGCTTTACTTGTAAGTTGATAGGCACACTGGAAATCTCATCTAAAAACAAGGTTCCCCCATTGGCCACTTTAAATAATCCTTGTTTATCTCTCATTGCTCCGGTAAAGGCGCCTTTCACATGCCCGAAAAGTTCGCTTTCAATAAGATTTTCAGGAATGGCCGCACAGTTAATTGGGACAAATCTCTTGTTAGAGCGGGTGCTTTTTCGGTGAATGGCTCGGGCTATGAGCTCTTTTCCTGTACCACTTTCTCCATAAATTAATATGGTAGAAACTAAAGGGGCCACGCGTTCAACAAGCTCTAACACCTCCGTAATTGCACGACTGGAGCCAATAATGTCCTTAGTAAAGGTGCCTTTGCCTAACTGGGCTTTTAAATATTTGTTTTCTTGGGCCAAGCTTTGTCTTTCAATAGCCCTTTCTACTGTGCTTAAGATAACCGCCTTTTTAGACGGTTTGGTTATGAAATCGTACGCCCCTTCTTTCATGGCTTCTACCGCAGATTCAATGGTGCCGTATCCCGTTAACAGAATGACCTCAACCTCTACTCGTTTTTTCTTTATTTTTTTCAATAAATCGATCCCATCTCCGTTGGGCATCTTCAGGTCAGTCAAAACAATATCCACCGGCTGCTTCGACAGTAGAGCAAAAGCTTCATTTCCTGAGCTGGCTGTTTTGGTGATAAATCCAGCTTTACTTAATGCTTTTTCCAATGATTCCCGAACGCTGGCTTCATCATCGACAATTAATATAGATTTAGCTTGCAATTTAACTTCCTCTCTCCTTTTCGTCCAAAGGCAGCACTAAGGTAAAACTAGTCCCTCGGCCAACCTCACTGTTGCAATAAATTTGACCTCCATGTTCGTGGATAATCTGCTGAGAAATAGCCAAACCAAGACCAGTGCCAAAATCTTTGGTAGTAAAAAACGGCTCAAAAATCTTTTCTATCTCCTCATTTGGAATGCCCGCCCCGGTGTCTTCTATATTAATGATACCTTTATGATTTCGTTGGTCTGTCCATATTCTTAATTTTCCACCCTCGGGCATAGCTTCGATAGCGTTCCTAATAATATTCAAAAGGGCTCGTCGGATTTGAATTCGATCAAAGCGAACTCCTTTAATCCTATGGTTCAAATTGCATTCGACATCGATTTTCTTTTGATTCAGCTCTTGGCGCAGCAATTCCATCATTTCCTCAATGATACTCTCAATTTGGCCTTTGACGGGTCGAGATTCTGGCAGACGGGAAAACTGCAAGTATTCTTCTGTCAACGAAGTTAATCGCTCCACTTCCGATATGATGGATTTTAACAAAGCCATGGCTTCTTCAGGATTAACCGAAGCAAAGCCTCGAATTTCGTCTTCTAAAAGTTCCGCATTTAAACTAATTGAAGAAAGTGGGCTTCTGATCTCATGCGCCACTTTGGCGGCCATTTTACCGATAATCGCCAATCGTTCTGCCTGTAGAACCTGCTTTTCCAAAATCTTCTGTGCTGTAATGTCTTGTCCTATGCTCAATGCTCCAGTAATATCATGCTTCTCATTTCTAATAGCCGTGTTGGACCAAGCAATGAGCCGCTCCTGGCCATTTTTTGTTAGGATCGGATTTTCGTGTTGAGAAAGTAATTTACCGTCAAGGATAGATTCAAATACCTCAGTCACTTTTGGCCTCGCACGTTCTGGAAGAAACAATTCAAACCAATTTTTCCCGATTACCTCGTTTTTTGAATACCCCGTCACTTCTTCACATTTTCTATTGAATAATATGATAGTACCTGATAAATTAATCCCAACAATAAGACTATTGGCTGTTTCAATTAGGGACTCGGTAAATTCTTTCTCTTGCAAAAGCTGATTCTCTATTTTCTTTTTTTGAGAAATATCAATTTCAACCCCCATATAGCCAATTATCTTATTCTTCTGATAAATAGGCGTAATAGAAAGAAGAACGGGTATTTTACTGCCATCCTTGCGTCTGTTTATTATTTCGCCCTTCCAAGCCCCCTTGTTATTAATTGAGTCCCACATGTCTTGAATAAATTTGTCAGTGGTTTCATCAGACCGAATAATGCTGGTATTTTTCCCGATGGCTTCTTCTCGGCTCCAGCCAAACAGGTCGGTAAAGGCCTCATTGACTTCTACGATATTACCGTTCAGGTCTGTAATCACGATCGCATCTGTCGAATACTGAAATGCATTATAGAACAAATGAAATCGATGCTCTAATTGCTGTTTTTCCTTTTTGGTTAAGGCCATAGATTATGCACAGATAATTATGTTCATCAGCCAGTGTCCTTTAGCAATCGTAACTTCCATATTCTCAACCTAAGATACTACCTTTTGGATTTACATAGTAAGATAAAAACTATTTTTCCAAATATCAAGAAAATTCAGAACATTTGAGTAATACCTCAGTTATGGCTACCGGGTTGCTCCTGCTTGCTTCTAATTTGGCCGCTTATCTCGTCATTTAGAATCCTTTGTGAAATGTGTCCAAATCCAAAAGGATTCTCTCACAATGAAATGAACCCTCCCGTAACCCAGGTTTTACGAATTAATGAATTTTTTACTTTGATTCTTGTTTCAATATCGTTAATTTTTGAAAAGTTTTTGTTTTGTTGCACAAACTGAATGAGATTGTATTCCGTATGCATGGGAAAAACATAAAAACCTCCAGCGACATCATTGTCATAGGCGCTGGTATCATCGGTTGCACCATTGCCTATCGGCTTGCCAAAGAGGGTCTGCGCGTAATGGTCATTGAAAGGGGACAACCGGGTGAAGAAGCTTCGAGAGCCGCAGCCGGGATGCTGGCGCCTCACGCTGAAGCGGCCCATGGTCTTCAGGGCCCACTGTCTGAATTATGTCATGCCAGTCATGCCCTATATCCAGAGTTTGTGGCAGAATTGGAAGAAGAGAGCGGCGCTAAGATTGGCTATCAAACCAATGGCAGCATCTTTGTCGCAGCAGACTTTAAGGAGGCGCAGGCTTTAGCAGGTTTGCTGGAGCGCCAACATAGTGCTGACAGACAAGCTGAAGAACTCTCAGCCAAACAGTTGAGGGATTTGGAGCCTGAGTTGGCCGAAGATATTCAAGTGGGGGTGTATTTACCCAATGACCACCAGGTGGATAACCGTAAGCTCATGTCCGCTTTGGTATCCGCAACAGCCAGACAAGATGTTCAATTTCTCACCGGCTCCCCAGTCATTGGTCTGGAATTTAAACGCACTCGGGTTGTCGGAGTTAGAATTCCTGAACGCACACTCAGTGGTGGCACTATCATCAATGCCGCTGGCTGCTGGGCGGGTCAAGTGGACCGGACTACTCGGCTCACCTTACCCATTCGGCCGATTCGGGGGCAGATGGTATGCTTAGAAAAACAGCCGCAGCCACTTCATCATCTGATTCACTCAACGGGTTGTTATCTGGTGCCGTGGCCCGATGGCCGCATCCTGGTGGGCAGCACACTGGAGAACGTCGGATACAACAAAGAAGTAACCGCTCATGGGATTCAGCAACTTCTTGACGCTGCTTTGAAGGTTGTTCCGTCTTTGGAATCGGCTCGCATTAGGGAAGTCTGGGCCGGATTGCGACCGGATACGCAAGACAATCTTCCAATCCTTGGCACCACTTCTATATCCAATCTCATCATGGCAACTGGACACTTCC
>JBHIAW010000086.1:0-12865 GCA_046758765.1 bacterium | reverse complement strand
TCCATTTTTTAAATGACTATTATTTTTGATTGAACCTCCTCAAATTAAATAAAGAAAAAAGACTCTGACCTTTTCGAAAAAGGTCAGCGTCGAATGACGCTTCTAGCGTAACGCTTATTCAGAATCAGTAGAGAAATTAAATGCTTCCTGCAAGACAACTCGTATGGTGTCATAATCCAGATCCTGTTTAAGAACACTGTCGATTGCGATGGAAATCTTACCAGTCTGCTCAGAAACAACCAAGATGACAGCATCAGATTCTTCAGCGAGTCCCAAAGCGGCTCGGTGTCGGGTTCCGAGGTGCGAATCAAGATGGGGATCCTGGCTCAAAGGCAAGATACACTTGGCCGCCACGATAATATCATTTTGAATCACAATAGCACCATCATGTAAAAGAGAACGAGGGTTGAATACGGAAATAATCAGAGGCGCGGATACCTCGGCCTGGATTGGAATACCTGTTTCAGTAATCGATTTAATTCCCATGTCTCTAGTAAGTACAATTAATCCCCCATATTTACGCCTTGACAATTCCATGACCGATTTGATAATCTCCTCAAAGGCCTTACCACTGGACACCTTGATAAAATAGCGAATGATTCTGCTCTGGCCCAAAAAAATTAACATCCTACGCAATTCAGGTTGAAAAATAATCACAAAGGCGATGAGCCAAACAGTCTTTAGACTATCAAAAATCCAGGTCATCCCACTCATGTTCAAAAGACGAGCAAGCAACGAAACAAATACAATTAGCACCAAACCCACAAACATTTGGGCTGCTCGCGACCCCCGAATGAAGCAATATACTTTGTAAAGAATGTAGGATATGACAATGATGTCAAGAATATCAAAGACAGTAACCTTGATGAAACCAAAGCGAAAGAGTTCAAGTGGCTTTATATCCATATTCTTTTCCACCTATACTTGTTTTGCCTACAAAGCAATCAGCTATCTTGGCAGCCCTTATCATTTCTTTGACGTCATGCACCCTTAGGATATGTGCTCCGTTTAAGATCGCCACCGTGGCTGCCGCCAGGGAACCTTCAAGCGATTCTTCAGGGGGCAAGTTTAAAACTTTGCCAACAAAAGATTTTCGAGAAGGACCTACAAGAATAGGGTAATTCAAGGCTGTGAATGTTTTCAAACCCTTAAGAATTTCATAGTTGTCCTCAAGGCGTTTGCCAAATCCAATACCCGGATCCAGAATAATTCTTTTCCTTTTGATTCCCTGGGCCAGTGCGTACTGAATGCGATGCTCAAAATATTCATAAATCTCGCCTATTACATCAGAATAATTAGGATTTTCTTGCATGTGTTTCGGGGTACCCTTAATATGCATCAGAATCACTGGAACATCAAATTTTGCAGCAATGGCTGCTAAGTCTGGATCGAAACTCAACGCGCTAATATCGTTTAAGATATGAACACCCAATTCAAAAGCTCGTTCCGCAACTTTTGATTTGTAAGTATCGACAGATAGGGGGACGGCTACGGCTTGAAGAAGACTTTCTATGACCGGCATAATTCTTCTGAGCTCTTCTTCCGCTGAGACAGGTTCTGAACTAGGTCGTGTTGATTCACCACCAATATCTAATAAATCAGCCCCGTCGCGTACCATTTGGATACCCAGTTCGATGGCACTTTTAGCATCAAGATTGCGGCTCCCTGAATAAAACGAATCAGGCGTGCAATTAATTACGCCCATGATGTGGGTCCGCGACGTGAGATCGAGAATTTTTCCTCGGCAATTTATGAGCATGACACTTACATTTGTTAGTTCATGACCTAGGTGCAAGAATGTAGGAAGCTTAGAGCTGATGTTGTAAATACTTAACTTACGATTGCTAAATAGTGTTTGAACGAAAACTGAACCATCAATGTCATTCCGACAATCTTTAAGCCGGAATCTCATCATTTCAGGCAGAAGATTCCCGCTTACACCATTGCGGGAATGACAAGAAAAGGCTGTTTTCGTTCAAACACTAGATAGCGTTAGATAATATCCTAGTTCCCAAATATTGAAATTAAGGTGATGGTGCACGAGCCTCAAGCATCATTTTGACATAATAGAATCGATTGCCCCACGTTGGGACATGATTTGAAACAGATGCTTACGGGCCTCCTCAGCATATCTATCCTCTTTGTTCCTCCGTTTTCGAATGCGAGTTCTAAGATGTTCAATGGCTTTATCCATTTCATCCTGCAATTCATAAATATAGGCAAGATAAAGATGAGAATCAAGATGGTTTCCAAGTTGAATGGCTCGTTCAAAAAACTTTATCGCTGTATCGTAATCCTTTTGATGATAATATACAATGCCTAGATTATAATAAGCCTCTGCATTGTAAGGCTCTAATTTGATAACTTTTTCAACCGTTTGCATAAGGTTCAACATATCGTTTTGTGCCATATAGTACTTGCTTAGTGCCATAAGCCCATCCACAGATTCTGGATTGATATATAAGACATTCTTAGCTGCTCTGAGAGCTAAATCGTGGCGGTTCTTTAGAAGAAAATAATCAGCCAGGGTTAATCGAGCTTCAAAAAAACCAGGATTTATAAATATTGCACGCTTAAGAAGTTCCTTATCGTTTCTAAAACCAAGCTTCTTATAACGGGTAGGATGGAGTTTTGTTAAGTCGAAATAAATCCGAGGATCCAATGGATTTGCGTCTAAGGCATCTCGTAAGTACAGTTCAGCTTGATTCCATTTTTCGTTCATTAGATAAAGCTCAGCTAGAAGACATAAAGAATTGCTTTGATTTTCTTCTAAACTAAGAGCTTTTAGTAAAACCGTTTTGGCTAATTTATAATCATACAGAGGAGAGTCGCCTTTGCTTTTTTTCTGAAACCCTTTATTTATATAAAGTTCGGCAAGAAAATTTAGACACTCTGTCGAGGTGCTGTCCTCTTTTACGGCTGCTTCTGCAAATCTCAAAGCAAGGTCCGGCTTATCGGTTAGATAGTAGAATTTGGACTTAAAGTATTTTGTTAGCTGATCCTTGGAATTCCAACTATTCTTGAAATTTACATCACCTCTGATTCCCAACACTTTATGTAAGGTAGTGGTACTAACATGATTACAGAATTCACGTAACTCTCCTTGCTTTAGGATTGTCTTTTCACTGAACAACGACTCCATATTTTCAATTTTATAGATTTGGAAATCAATCTCAAATTGCGCTAATTTCTTAATAAATCTTCCCAAGACTGCGTAATCCAACCCAATGCGCTTAGAGAAGTCAAGAACATAGCTAGGTAATGTAAGTGAATCTTTATTGGCTGCTGCAAAAATCCAATCTGTTTCGTAAGGCAGCAATTCTTCTGGATTACCTTGATTTAAGTAGTTGGTTGAAATTTCGGATAAGGCGATACTTTCCCAACTAATTGAGTTCGATTCATCTGTTTGTGCAATATATGGAAATACAGCTATTCTAATTGGAGTAAATGGGGGACGGTTGTGGTACCAAAAATAAAGCCAAATAAAAAAAAACAGAGTAGAAATCGCTGCTAAGGTAGCCATGAAGCCAACTCTGTTTTTCTTGGGAGCGTGCCGATAGAAATACCCTATCACAAAAATACACAAGCCCCACAGTACTATGAGAACAGGAGTAATTTCTGGCAGGTTCGAGCTCTTCAAATCCATTTCTTACATATCAATCTAATCCAGATATATTACTACTAAATCAATCTTCGAATCCACTGTTCAACACTTTTATCTAATTCACTTCACTAACTACTTGTCCCTTTTTAACTTTCTGACGCTTTCCGGCATTAGGTCTCGGTTTAAGAGGTTTTAGAGATTCACCGTTCAGTATTTTCTCAATTTCGCTGCCGTCTAAGATTTCTCTTTCCAAAAGGGCTTGTGCCAGGGCGTGCAATTGCTCGACATGCTCGGTAACAATTTGCTCTGCTCTCGATGCAGCTTGTGTTACTATGTTTTTAACCTCTTCATCAATTAATTGAGCTGTTTTTTCGCTATAATCACGATGTTTTGCAATTTCACGTCCGAGAAATATTTCTTCTTCCTTTTTCCCAAAGGTCAAGGGACCTAACTTATCGCTCATACCCCATTCGCATACCATTTTTCTCGCTAACTCAGTGGCGCGCTCGATATCATTGCCAGCCCCCGTGGTCAATTCATCTATCACCAATTTTTCTGCGGCCCTACCACCAAGTAAGTGACATAGTAGAGATTCACAATAGGTTTTTGAATAGTTATGTTTCTCATCCATAGGAAGCGTAGTGGTCACCCCGATAGCTCGCCCCCTGGGGATGATGGTAACCTTGTGCACGGGATCGGATTCGGGGGTATAGGTAGCAACCAGCACATGCCCGGCCTCATGATAGGCCGTAAGTCTTTTTTCTTGATCGCTAATCAGCATACTCCTTCTTTCTGTACCCATCAGCACTTTATCTTTAGCGTCTTCAAACTCATGCATATCCACATGGTTTTTATTTAATCGGGCGGCCAACAGTGCGGCCTCGTTAACTAAATTAGCCAAGTCCGCACCTGAAAATCCTGGGGTTCCTTTTGCAATAATGGAGAGGTCCACATCTTGCGCTAATGGTATGTGCTTTGTATGGACTTTTAAGATACCCTCACGGCCCCTTACGTCGGGTCGATCGACCACAATCTGCCGGTCAAACCGTCCGGGACGAAGCAGGGCTTGGTCTAATACATCTGGACGATTGGTCGCAGCGATTAGAATAACGCCCTCATTGGAATCAAATCCATCCATCTCTACAAGGAGCTGATTCAAGGTTTGCTCTCGTTCATCGTGCCCGCCCCCCAATCCGGCTCCACGATGCCGTCCAACGGCATCGACTTCATCAATGAATATGATGCAGGGGGCGTTCTTCTTACCCTGATCAAACAGGTCTCTTACTCGAGACGCGCCCACGCCCACAAACATTTCAACAAAATCTGCACCAGACATACTGAAAAACGGCACGCCAGCTTCCCCAGCAACCGCTTTGGCCAAAAGGGTCTTACCGGTTCCCGGAGGTCCGAGCAACAGTGCACCTTTGGGTATTTTACCCCCGAGTTTTTGAAATTTGTTAGGGTCCTTAAGAAACTCAATAATTTCCAGCAGCTCTTGCTTAGCTTCATCGGCCCCTGCCACATCGTCAAAAGTAACCCTAGGTTGATTGTCCGAGGCCAATTTTGCGCGCGACCGGCCAAAAGAAAATATGCCTTTGGCGCCCCCACCTTGCATTCTGCGCAGAATGAATATCCAAAAAACTGCAAAAAGAATCCAGGGTAAAAGATTTAAGAGATAACTCCACCAGTCGTTTGTAATTTCTTCAAAATCCAATTGGACGCCATATTCATTCAGCCATTTCTCGGCCGTCTCTTGCGTAGGCTCCTCAGGAAGGGTGACTTTAAATCTTTGATAAGGTTTCTCGTTGAATGTAGCAACGATATCATCTGATAGTCTACCCTTAAATACCTTTTCTTCAATTTTTGCGTTGACTATTTGTTTGCTTTCGAGATGCTCCATAAATCGCGAATATGGAATCTCTACTTCGGCCTTGTCATCAAAGCGCAATATTTTAGAAAGATAGATGGATAAAAAGATTATGATGAGCCAAAAAGTCAGAGTGCGAGTAGCTTTTTTCCATTGAAAGTTTTCGTCTTTCTTATTAGGAGCTTGTCTACGAGGAGACCTATCCAATTTTCCTTTTTTGTTATTTTTCAACTTAAACGGCTTCCTTAGTTAATAATTAATGCAAAGACTTTAATCCATCAAATAAACGGCGGGCAAATTGCGAAACTTTTGTGCATAATCCAAACCGTAGCCAACCACAAACCGGTTTGGAATCTTAAAGCCAATATATTGAACTTCATAAGGGACCTTGGCTCCCTCCTCTTTTACTAAAAGGGAGACAAACTTCAAACTCTTAGGGTTAGCCTGTTTAATTCTCTTTTCTAAAAATCGCACCGAATAGCCGGAATCCACAATGTCTTCAACGACCAGAACATGTCGTCCTCCTATGTGAGCATCAATATCTTTCAACAGCTTAACTACACCAGAAGTTTCTAATGCCTCGCCATAACTCGAAATCTTAATAAAATCAACTTCACAATCAATATCAATTTCTCTAAAAAGGTCTGCACAAAAGACAAAACTTCCGTTTAATACACCAATTAAAATGGGACATTTGCCACGGTAGTCACTGGATATTTGGCGGCCCAGTTCTCTTACTTTTTTCTTAATTGTCTGTTCCGAGAGTAAAAGTTTATATTGTTTTCCATCTAAGAATTTTTGGGTTTCTTCAGAATGCATCGGAAACCTCGCGCATTTCCAACTTTAAAAATTGGGTAGTCGAGCCCGTTACTTTGAATCGATCATCGAGACAGTATCCACATACCCAAGCGATTCCTTGAGATGATTCCAAAATAGGAATTTCATCACGCAAATGAAGCGGAACCTTTCGGTCAGAAAAATAATTTGCCACTTTCTTATGCCCCGTAAAATTTAATGGGATAAAACGGTCTCCTGGAACAAAGTTTCTGAGCAATAGCTGGCTTCCAATTCGATCAAAGTCCACAATTTCAACTTTTGGATTTCGGTTAAATGCAACCACCTCGGCATGGTCAAGGATTGACCACCGAAACTCGTGTTCCTGAAACCTTAAAGAGCTTCTTTCTAACACATTAAACTTTTTTGGGGAACAAACTAACTTTCTTTTCTTACTAATAACTACGCCATCATGATCGATAGACAGTTGCCATTCTTGAGTAATGGGAATTCCCTTGCCAATTTTTTTTTGACTAATCAGATCAAGAATTCTTTGGATCTTATCAAAATTTAGAAAATTTCGACTAATAGAAAGTTCATCACATGCTCGAAATAAAACATACTTTCTTACTATTTTAAAATAACTCAAAAATCCATGAATATCAAGAACTATTTTATCTTTTTTGCTTATCAAAACCAATGACTTATAGACTTCATTTGCCTGGGCTTGTAAGAATTCTTCGTTCTCCTGAAAGATTTCCGCAATCCGATCCAACGTATTAATTAAATTACGATTAAAATATTTTCTCAGGTATGGAATAAGTTCTTTTCGAATTCGATTTCTTCTATATCTTAATTCCGTGTTTGTAGAATCTTCTCTAAATTCCAAATGATTTTGCAGTACATAAGACTCCAATTCTTTACGGCTGTATGTCAGCAGGGGGCGAATGTACGGTCCTCTTTGTTTTAACATCCCTCGCATACCAAGAATTCCAGAGCCGCGTAAAAAATGATCCAAAATGGTTTCAGCTTGATCGTCTGCCGTGTGCCCGGTGGCTAATTTGACAAATTGCGTTTGCTCTAATAACTCTTCATAAGCCTGATAACGTAGCATTCGAGCACTTTCTTCCAGTGAATATCTTTTTTCACGCGCAAACTTCTTGACATCCACTTTTTTGAAATAAAAGGGCAAATTGTACCTCAGAGATAAAGAACGAACAAACTCTAAATCGCGGTCTGCTTCTTCCCCCCTGATTCCGTGATGGACATGTACAATTCCTAATTCTAGATCAAACGAACTCTGAATTTTGGAAAACAGATGCAAAAGAGCCGTTGAGTCCAAACCGCCAGAAACAGCCAACAGGATTTTATCACCTTGTTCTACTAAGTTGTCAGAAATAAGGTTAGCTTTTAGTTTATCGAATAATTCCATCTTACCTTGAAATTCTAATAGGTTGACACCGCCATAAAAGGGTCTAATTTATCATAATATAAATATTCTGCAAATAAATTGCAATCATTGAATAACTAAATCAAAATACTTTAACACAACCATAGTCATAACTGCGGTGCCAATAGCAATAGCCCGTTCATCTACATCAAATGTGTTAGTGTGCAAATACTTAATATCTTCAGACTCCCTGCGCACGCCTAAACGAATGAGCACGCCTGGCGCTTTTTTTAGGTACCACGAAAAATCCTCTCCACCCATGCTGACATCTTTTATGTCAACTACTCCGTCGGAAGAAAGCGCATGAACTCCAACCGTTCGAACTAAATTCAGCAAATTCGAATCATTTATTACCGGGGGAATGGGCGAAGAGAATTCTAATTGATACCGACCCCCTGCCGCACGGGTTAAGGCTTGGACTCTTTGTTCAATCGCGGCAATAATTTCCTTACGAGTTTCTTCATCGATGGTTCGAACTGTACCTTGGATATCCACTCGCTCAGGTATAACATTTGACTTAGTTCCACCGTCCATCCTACCAACAGTCAGAACGGCCGGCACAAAAGAATGGGTTCGGTTTCCTGCAATATCATAAAGGGCACTTAAGATTTGATTACTCAAATAAATAGTATCAATTGTGTGATGGGGTCGAGCTGCGTGTCCGCTTCTCCCTTGAATCGTAAGCTTGAATTCGTCACAATGCGCCGTCATTATTCCTTCCCGCAGGCCAATCTTACCTGTTTGAATCTCTGGGTCCACATGAAATGCAAACACACTGTCCACTCCTTCCATCACGCCCGCTCGCACTAATTCTTCTGCCCCGCTCGGTGAAGCCTCTTCCGAAGGTTGAAAAATCAAACGTACTTTGCCGGGTACGTGGACATTCAATCTTTTCAATATCTTTGCCACGCCAATTACCAAAGCCATGTGAACATCATGGCCACAGGCGTGCATGACTCCAGGGATACGTGAAGCATAAGGTACATCTTTGGCGTCATACATGGGTAACGCATCCATGTCGCTGCGAATGGCTATGGTCTTGCCACCCTCACTTCCGATGAATTCGGCAACAACCCCGGTTTTACAAATCCCAGTATTAACCACATAACCATCTCCTTTGAGCAGACTGGTTATTCGTTCTGCGGTTCTAAATTCCTTCCAACTTAATTCCGGGAATTGATGAAAATGGCGTCGAAACTCTATGAGCTCCTTTTCAAAATGGCTTAGCTTGGACCAAATTTTTTCTGCGAGGCCATTTAGGTCATTTGTCATATCTATTTTGCTAAGTTTTCCAATTCGCATTGCACCCTCTGATTTTCTGGTTCTAACTCCTCAATTATCGGTAAAAAGCTGGCAAGATATTGCAACCCTTTCTAAGTAGAGGGAAATTGACAACCCCGGTGTGCAAGACCTTATCCTTACCCACATCTCTCTTATAGCACACGGATGACACTGATGACACGGATTCACACAGATTTTACTTTCGAGCATTTGTAACATCTCCTGTCCTTTCTTAAATTCTTAATCCGTGAATATCCGCGTCATCCGCGTTATCCGTGTTCTACCTTGACTTGTGGGTAAGAATTAGGTGTGCAAGACCCCGGGGTTGTTGCGGTGTCTAAGTTAATTGGTTCCAGGTTCCCCCAAATACTTGGTCAAAGTCGTCTCCAAATTCTTACCACGCAACTGAAACTCGGTAGCAACAATGATTCCCCGCGGGTTCACCAAGAGCGGCTTAGGAATGCCCAGAACCTCAAATTTTTTGGCGATTTCGTTATTAAAAGCGTCCTCGACAAACACATGCAACCAGGGCATCTTCCATTGTCGCGCACGGAATTTTTGCACGTCTTCTACCTTGGGATCGAAAGACAAACTCACGATCGTAAAATTTTTGTCCTTAAACTTTTCATAGGCGTGATGTAAATTAGGCATCTCTGCCACACACGGTCCACACCAGACGGCCCAAAAATCCAGCATGTAAAATTTGCCCAGCAGACTCTTATTAGAAATCGTTTTGTCCCTATTCATGAGTTTGACTTCAAAATCTGGCACGGGCTTACCCTCAGCAATGCGCCTATTGGGGTCCAACTGCTTGAGGTAGAATTGAATTTCTCCTACATCCCCATATTTGGTTTTTAGTTCCTGGTAGAGTGAGTCAACCTTTTCTTTTTCGTTAGCCCGCGATGCCTTCATAACGAAATAGGCTAAAACTTGGGCCTGCACCTTTCGATTCGGATTTTGTTCGTAAAATATCTGTAAAAGGGAATCGGGCTTCTCTGTATCTAAATTATTACTAACTGATATGGGCAGGTATGAATTTATTCCCCAAAACGACGAGGTTGGGGGCACAAGGTTCATGACTTCGTCATAAGTGTTAACAGCTAACTCCCAGCGCATCATGGGTAGCTGGGCAAGATACATAGCCGCAAACTGACGAACTTTCAAATCGCTAGCTTGCTGCATGATCTGTTCTAGAGATGATTGAAGTGAGGAAAAATCAAAAGAAAAATCTTTTGTGTCTTCGTGTTTTTTTCTGTAAGCCTGCAAAGCTTCAAAGAATTCCGCACGCTTTTTCTCAAATCTTTGGTCTATGTTAAAATACTCCGCAAGATGTAAATGCTCCTGAGCAAAAGTTATTTTAGGCAACTCCGGCTCAATTGACCGACTCAGTTTGCTCGGATCAAACACTATTTTTACTTTTCCTTTTTGCCCCCTCAGCACCGATCGATAATCTCCGCCGCCATCATAGACGAAGTAATCGGCCATGGTACCATTTACACTGCGCATTTCTTCTACAATACCCAGCAACTGGTAGCCCAGAGTATCGGCCTGCGCCTCGACTTCGAATATGAATGTCCCATCAGGTTGCTTTTGCATGGCTTTGGCTGTGCTAAATTTAAAGCTATTCCAATCGCCAATAATTCTTACTTCATCCAAAGACTCTTTGTAGCTATACGGAGATAAGGTGATGGTCATATTCACCTGGGAATCGTCGGGTTCAACTATTAACGGAACCCCAACCACCGTATGATTCACCGCGCTCACCCAAAGACGGTACAAGCCAGGCCCTGGCAACTCAATTTCGAATGTTCCATTTTGATGTGCTTGTACAGACTGAATGGCATCGCTATAATGGCCGCCAATTGTTGTGAGGTGCACATGGGATAGGATAGGCGGTTGGCCGTCGGCCCCATAGATTTGCCCCGTGATTTGCACACCACCCAATAAAATATAGGGGTTTAGCAAGAATACAAGTAACATTAATAAGGGCTTCATGACAATTCCTCCTTCCAATTAATCCGTTTATTAGCTATATATCTTGAATTCTGAGTCAAGTCTTTCATCAGATAAACAGAGCTTTGCTGATACAAAAATAACCTCCTGAAAGTCACAGAATCTGTGGGAGGTTTAAATATTCACTCCCATAATTTCCTAATCTCATCCCGTAAACCCAGGTACTCCCATCTCTGCAGGGCAATAGGTACATTGCCATTTTCCATCATATAATCATGGTAGTGTCGCAGGCTAAATTCATCTCCAAGTTTAGTTTTCGCATCGGTAATGAGCTTCAAAATTTGTAGTTTACCAATTTGGTATGAAATGGCTTGACCTGGGGTCAGGGCAAAAAACCCGGCTTCAAATAAAGCGGTTCGATAATCCATCGGGACAGTTTCAGCCAGATATTGTGCAGCTTGCTCGATGGAATAATTCCCCAAAGCCAGATTGACATCCACATCCACCCGCAGCGCACGCAAGCGCATGAAGCGATAAATGATTTCTCTGGTATGCGGTCGATCGTCAAATAGCCCCAACTGCAGCATCAGTTCTTCGACGTAAAATGCGATTCCTTCATTGGCTCCAGAATCAAAGTACCTTCGTCGGATGGGATTCGCATTGGCCCACGAGAGCGCCAATTGAAAATAATGCCCGGGCACTCCTTCATGAATGATGATCGGTCGTGGATCTCGAGCAGACGCAAGCTGGAAAAAAGGAAGATTGGCTGAAGGTTCCAGAATATAGCTGACACCGTCTTCATCTAAACGTGTTTCGGACGTCAGGTCATCTACAACCCCCATATGTACAAACGGTGCGATATGGTCTGGAGTCTTTTTATTAATATAGTGCTGAAACCAATGGGGCACGGACATAATGTTTTTTTCTTCTAAAAACAGACGTATCGCTTCTTCGTCCTTTCTGGATTGTTTGATTTGTTCATCAGCAGACGAAAAGAGCTTGTCTTCAGGAATATCTACATTTCGCAGCCTTTCACAAACATCAAAAACTACCGAGCGATTCCATTCAAGTTGGCCCATAAACAGCAATTCTTGCGGCGTATACGGCATCAACGCAATCTTTCTCAAAAAATATTCATATCCTTCTCTGCCAACACTAAACTCATTTGACATATTGGGTTTCTTTTTTTCAATCCAACTGATATATGTTTCTAACGCATGTGCGGCATTCTTGACTGCTTGATCTAAATCAGAATGAAAAGATTTTTTCATCAGTTTCTTTAGTGCGTTCGAGGATTTGTTCAATCTGTTTCGAACATCTTGGAGATTTACCAACGCAATATTCGCAAACGCTTTCACAGGTTCATCGAGATTTTGTTTGGCATGCCCAATGGTTGCTGGAAAAGATTTTAGTCGAACAATTATGTTGTGAGCACGTTCATCAGTCATAGGAGAATGAATCAGCAGCAGCTCATACAGCACACCCAGGGTTTGCTGGACATAAAAGTCGGGATTGCGGTGTGGTGAACGAAGTATGTTCAACTCCCAATTCACACGCTCAATGGCCGAGCGCAGCAGCAAATAATCGATGCTATCGGCACGGGACCAGCTTGATTTAGGGATGGCCTGTAAGCGCTCACTAAAATCGATATACTTTTTTCTATGCTCGGCTAAAGCCTCAGGCGAGAAATCGGGGGTCCAACCGTTGGGTCGTTCCACGCGTAGGATGTCGTCATACGAGGCCGGTTGGGTTACCGCTCTCCAGGCAAAAAACTGTTTACCTAAGGTTTGCAGGCTTTGGTTCGTCTTTGCGTAGCTGTTGGCACAAATGAGCAAACAACATAATACATAAGATTTCATTTGGAAGCTCCTATTTTGAATCGTCGTTGAGACTGTCGAAAAAGTTCCCTTCCTGTCATTACGAGGAACGAAGTGAC
>JBHIAW010000085.1:0-12962 GCA_046758765.1 bacterium | reverse complement strand
AAAACCTCAAATTTGAGTTAGAACCTTATTTTCCAGTAAACTTGGGTGCCCGCTTTTCGAAGAAGGCAGTCACCCCCTCTGCAAAATCTTGGCTCTTTTCAGCAATTTCGATTTGTGTGGCTCGCTCTAATTCCGCCTGGGAATCAAACGTGAGTTGGTAAGACATTTGCAAAAGCATCTTAATCTTTCCGACAGCCATGGTGGGCCCTTGAGCTAATTTAATCGCCCATTTTCGAGTCTCCTCTTGCAGCTTTTCATCCGGTACGGCTTTGTTGATGATTCCCAGACGCTCCGCTTCCTGGGCGTCGATGAAATCCCCGGTGAAAAAGAGCTCTGTTGCTTTGGTTAGGCCTGCAATTCTGGGTAACAGATAGGTGCCGCCCGTGTCAGGCACTAGACCAATTTTAACGAACGCCTGATTGAATTTTGTCGAAAGAGCCGCCAGTCGAATATCACAACAGAGTGCTAAATTGAACCCAGCACCATTAGCAAAACCGTGAATTGACGCAATTACTGGTTTGGGCAAATTACGAATGTCCGCGGCGATTTGATTCAATGCCTGAAGAGGTTCTTCAAAAAAGTCGGCGGGTTTGCCGGAATCTACCGCCTGCTTCATTACTTTGATATCGCCGCCAGCCGAAAAAGCATTGCCAGCGCCAGCAATAACGACCACACGAACGTCGTCTCTGGAAGCCGATTCTTCAATAACCTGTCCGATGTCCTTAATCATACCTATATTGAGGGCGTTCAGACTGTCCGGACGGTTGAGAGTCAGGTGAGCAATATTTTGGTCAACTTTGAATAAGATGTTTTCGTAGTTCATTTTTGTCTCCTTATTTAATTAAACACCGAAACACACTGAATTCACTAAAAAAAAATTGGACAGGATTCACAGGATTTTTTAAGTAAATGAATTTGCATTTTTGATTGCAGTTAAGAATTTAGAATCCAGTTTACCCCGTTGGATAATGTGTATGTATATCCGACGGGGTGAATCTTCTTAATCCAGTCCAGTAAAGGTTGTGATCTTCAGTGTCCTACAGTGTTAAGTCAACAATCAAATCCAAAATGTTGGTGTACCGTTTTCTTTCAGAAATAGCAACGCTTCTTGTTTATTGGGAATGTTAGCTCTTCCTCCTAAGCCGCGGCATTTTAGAGCAGCGACGGCTGCGGAAAATTCAAGAATCTTTTGCAATGGCCAATGTTCAAGCAAGCCCACCATAAAAGCCCCGTGAAATACATCTCCGGCTCCGGTGGTGTCCACCACCTGAACCGCGAAGGCCGGTTGGTGAAGCATGGTTTCAGGGGTTTTGCAATAGGCTCCCCTTTCTCCGGCTGTAACGACCAAAACCCCTCCATACTTTTCTTGTAGCAAATGAGCCCCTTTTTCAGGGTGGTTGGTTTCGGTTCGTTCAGCGGCAAATTCGCTGGATGCGATAATGTAATCAGATAGGTGTAGAATTTCTTCGAATCGTGCTTCTAACCGCTCGGCATCTACCACGACGCAGCCGCCAGATTCTTTAATCCAATTTGCGGCTGACAAACCTGCATCGGTAAAAAAATGATCCAAAAATAAGATACGGCTGTTTTGGATCAGCGTGCGGTTTAGTTCTGTTGGTTTAATATCAATATTTTTGTAGTACCAGGTGATGCGCCGCTCACCCGATGCTTTGTCCACATGAATGAAAGAAATGGGAGGCTGAGCGCCATCTTCAAATATTACATGACGAACATCCACGCCTTCTTTTTGAAACTCATTTAGGAGGAATTGACTGTACTCGCCCTTGCCAAGCTTGCCAATGTAAGCGGCTTTAGCGCCTAACCGGGCGGCTGCGGCAAGAGCCGTACCGGTTAAGCCTCCGCCTTGTTTTGAAAATGCTTCCATTAATACTTTTTGTCCCGCTTCGGGATATGTAGAAACTAATCCCAGAAAATCCACCGTACAGATTCCGAAACCAACGATGTCGAATTGTTTAGGCATGGAATGACATTTGGTTGTCTGAGTTCATATTTTGAGCGATTAATTTGTTAGTGGTTCGCATTTTTACTGCCCCGGTTCCGCCACAGCTTGAAAAGTTGCCCACGCTTGTTGCAGCACAGGAATAATAACTTCAAGATTTTCACCATCCACAGCGTCTTTTTCCTTTCTAAACTATTTTGGAAAACTGAACTAAGAGATTTCTATTCCGTGTATGCCGGTGGTTAATTCTAAATTTAAAAATTAGAACTTTAATTACAACTAAAAAGCACCATACTTAATTGACTTTTCCAAAGGTATTTTCTAAATTAAACCTAAAAAATAAGCAAAATCACTTAAGAAGGAACAAGAAAATGCAAATCCAAATCAACAACAAAAGCTTGGAATTGGTCGAGGGCGACATTACTGAATTAGACACCGATGCCATTGTCAATGCTGCTAACGCTTCCCTAATTTTAGGTGCTGGGGTGGCTGGCGCGATTCGTAGAAAAGGTGGCCCGGCTATTCAAGCAGAATGCAATAAGATCGGGGGTTGTCCAGTTGGGGGAGCCGTGATTACGACCGGCGGTAATTTAAAGGCTAAATACGTGATCCACGCTGTAGGTCCACGCATGGGCGAGGGTAACGAAGATGAGAAATTGAAAAATGCCACCTTGAACAGTCTAAAAGTAGCCGATGAAAACAGTCTACAAAGCATCGCCTTTCCCGCTATCAGCACCGGCATTTTTGGCTTTCCAATTGAACGGTGTGCGGAAATCATGCTCTCAACTGCCATCGAGTTTTTGGAAGGGGCAGCCCATTTGCAAAAAGTGGTCTTTTGTTTGTACGGCGAGGAGGCGTTTCAAACGTTTAAGGATGCTCTACCGTCATAGTTTATGAGATGTTTGTAGGCGTTAGAGATACGCCAACTTTCAGATGCGATCCAGATGAATAACTTAATGACTTACTGAGCCAATGGTTCTTAACTTATAGTCAATACTCATGCTACTTTGTGTTTTTCAACGAGAATCCTCGGCGTGATGAACAGCAAGCGGGCTTTGGTTTTCCAGTATTTCCACTTGTCAAGGTGTTTGAGGACTTTCAAATAACTCTTCAATACTTGCTGGAGATCATCGAGAGAATGAGGTTTTAGTTCCAAGGTAATCGTATCTTGATATTTCATTTGCTGTAGCATACTCAAGAATTCTGAAATAGGAAGGATACCACCCGAGTCGAACGGCAAGTGCAGGTCTTCAGTCGGTCCGCAGTCAGACAAATGGATGCACGTGACCTGCGGGTAGAGTTCTTTGAAACGACTCTCAATATCTTCGCCACTGAGATAGCAATGGGCGGCATCAAAACAAAGCCCTTTCAACTTGTCTCCAAGGGCTTGCTTGGCCTTTTGGCAAAATTCATCAAACCGTTGCTTTCTCCAAGTGGGGACATTTTCAAGAACAAGGGGAGGTTCGAGCCGGTCTAAGTTTTCGAGTAAGAGATGTTCGGAAGTTTTTATGTCCGAATCAATGGCGTCTGGTTCTGGTGGATGAGCTACACAATAACCGATATTCAAATCCTGCCAATTTGCATTGATCTTCGATATGGTTTCATCAATATTTACCTGGTGTTCGGTACAAGAGAGATCGAACCCATCCATCTCGATAATGGGTAGATGGAACCCAGAAGTGAGCCCATCGATTTGCTTTTTTACTTGTGCCAGTTCTTCGAAAACGGTTTTGGTGATCTCCACATGCTCGAGGCCGAGGCGCTTGGCCAAGCCTAAAAGAACGGATGGTTCAATGCTTTTGTATTTGTCAATAGACACTCCGATTTGCACTGGTAAGACTCCATTTTCTTTAAAATTCTACTACAAAGGAACAAAGCTTAATGAGTTGATGCATAGGAAGTCTAAGCTATTAAAGTCAATTCTCGTCCTCATTTAGAATAATTATTGTAGCTCCCCATCCGCCTTCTTCCGGCGGTGCATCTCCAAATTCAGCGACTTGGGGATTGTTTTCTAGTTCCTTACGAACAAAATATTTGAGCTTGCTTTTCCCTTTTCCGTGAATGATCCTTAATCGGTGTAATTTCAAAGTAATGGCGTTATTAATGAATTCCTCCACCATTTCTGCCACCTGTTCCGGGAAAAATCCGTGGAGATCAAGTACATCCGTAACCACCACATATTTGGGAAGCTGTTCTTCATCAATGCATTTTGATTTTACAGGGTTTTTCATGCAATCCTTATCATTCAAAAATTGTTCTATTGGCCGATGATTTACTGTTAATCCACCATTTACTTGCAAATGTAATCGAATATTATTAATTTGTCAACCACTAAATATTTTTGTTATGTTTGAATCATGAAAGTAGGGGTAATATCAGATACGCACGGGGCTATTCATCCAAAAGTATATTCGGTATTCGAGGGTGTTGAAATGATCTTGCACGCGGGTGATATCGGAACCGAAGATGTGATTACCAGCCTTGAGACGTTAGCGCCGGTTAGGGCGATTCATGGGAATGTGGATACATTTCCGCTAAGTACTCGCTATGATGAGATTCTAACTTTAGAAATTCATGGGGTAGCCATTTGCATGATTCACCAATTTATTAGCTTTAATAATTCGGTTATACAAAATGCTATGATGCAATTCCCCCATAAGAGAATTGATCTTTTGATCTACGGTCATACCCATGAAGCTAAGTTGGAAAGGGTAGGGGAGGTGTTGTTATTTAATCCAGGGTCTGCTGGCAAGCGGCGATTTTCTCTCAAACCTGCGGTTGGATTGTTAACAATTTCAGACAAACGAAAATTTACACCTGAAATCGTTTATTTGTAAGAAGCTTAGCGCGGCGGAACCGCAATTGCAAATTGAAAAATGCAAAATGCAAATTGAAAAATTAATTTCGCGCCTGTCAATAATGACGCCGAAGCCAAATGACTTGAATGACTTAATGACTCGGCGTGGTAAAACTGTGATTAGGTTGGCACAAAATTTTTTGCAAAATAAACGAAGATTTAACTCTCAACAGATTAGCGCGCTAATGGTTGAGAATTCACAAAAACCAAATAGCAAGTCTCAAATCCCAATCACCACCCCAAAGGCGTAAAGCGTGAAGCGTTGAGCGTTAGAGCGGGTGAAATCGCTCCTCGCTCTACTCTCTACGGTCGACGAAGTTGGGCATTTGTTAGATTAGGATTTAGCTAATGGTTTTCTTGCCAAAAAACCGAAGATATGATTGGTAATAGGATAAGGTGGATATTTTTATTGACTCAAAATTTCAAAATTATTATATTACTCCGGTTTGAAAACAAAAAATTTTGGAACTAAAGGTAGAAATCATAGTACCTGAATTATTCCTAACGTAGTACAAGGCTACAAATAAAAATTTTGTACAAAAAAGTTTTTCGGGATAATAGAATAAGAGGGTATAGCTCAGTTGGTAGAGCAGCGGCCTTTTAAGCCGTTGGCCGAAGGTTCGAATCCTTCTACCCTCACTTTTATTTGCGTCGTTAGCTCAATTGGCAGAGCAGGGGCCTCTTAAGCCCAAGGTTCGGGGTTCGACTCCCTGACGACGCACTCGACATTTGCGGAACAATCTAAGCCCACATTCCTTGTGGGCTTTTTTTGTTGATGAATAGTTGCGATAAATTCATGAAGTCACGGCCCAGAGCCAAAAGATACTTGACAATTACTATTTTTTTTATTAACATTTGTTTATAATTCATGGATGAAAAAGATAACAAGGATTGTTTTGTTAATCAAGTTGGAAAGCTGAATATTAACAAATGGGTGGATGGACATGTCTGCATCTCATGTAGATGAACCAATACTCACCAAAAAAGAAACAAAAATTACGAATCCCAATATAAAAAGCTCGGAACCTCTTAGCCGACTGGCTACTCAGTTAGCACATGACTTAAATGTGCCATTGGCGTCTATTTTGGCTTATGCAGAAGAACTCGTTGATTTGGCCAAGGAAAGATATGGGATTGATGGGTTCAATCAGTTAGTTGAATACATCGAAATCATTCAAAAGGAAGCGTACCACTGTAAGGAAATTGTTGGGAAAATGCTGAGCTACGCGAAAGGTCTGGAAATTCACCTTGAAACGGTGAATGTTCATGAGCTTTTGCAGGAATGTATTGAAAATTTTAGACCCACCTTCAAAGATAAGGTCATAAATATCAAAACTGAGTTCGCACCTAAATTACCCAATATAACCACAGACCCTACAGGTCTTCGACAAGTTATTATGAATGTCCTTTCCAATGCAGGAGATGCTATTGAGAAACGAGGTGAAATAGTGGTGCGCACTGGAACTCAGGACAAAGCTGTATTAATTGAGATTTCCGATAATGGGGCTGGAATTGATGAGGCTTATTTGGATAAAATATTTAATCCTTTCTTTACCACTAAGGACTCAGGTAAGGGCACTGGGCTTGGACTGGCCATTTGTGACGGGATTATTCAAACACTAAAAGGGAAAATCTCGGTAAAGAGTGAGAGGGACAAAGGCACGACCATATCAATATTAATGCCGAGAAAGATAAAAGTGATACTCACTTGAGAACATGCATGATACAACATAAGCCGACATTATTAATAGCAGACGATGATTCGAGTTTTAGAAATATAATTTCTAACCGGCTGGTACGAAAGAATTATCACGTGGCCCGAGCTGATAATGGGGACGAAGCTATTAAATTATGCCTGAACCACAGATTTGATGTGGCACTAATTGATCTACGTCTACCGGATATCAACGGAATGGAGCTTTTGAGAAGGCTTAGAGACGTGGATGAGAAACTGGCTATCATAATAATTACGGGTTATCCTTCGATTGACACGGCAGTGGAGGCCATGAGCATCGGGGCATGTTATTATTTAACCAAGCCCTTTAGATTAGAAGAGTTGGAAAATGTTATAGGGAATATTTTGAACCAAGAAGATAAATCAGTGTCTCAAAAGAAATTGAGTTCTGAAAAGCAATGGTCACCCAATGAGCCAGCAGGAGAAATAATTGGTAAGAGTAAAAAAATCGAACAGGTTAGAAGGTTAATAGAAAAAGTGGCTGACTCAGATGCTCCGGTTCTCATTGAAGGCGAAAGCGGTTCCGGTAAAGAGCTGGTAGCGCAAGCCTTACATCATCAGAGTAAGCGTCGTAGTTGTCCATTTGTAGCAATTAATTGTGCCGCACTTCAAGAAAATCTATTAGAGAGTGAGCTATTTGGCCATGTCAAAGGCTCATTCACCGGTGCCATAAAAGACAAAAAAGGACTTTTTGAAGTAGCAAATAAAGGCACATTGTTTATTGACGAAATTGCAGAGATGAGCCCTAATTTACAATCCAAACTGCTGAGAGCCTTAGACCGTGGTGAATTTAGACGAGTAGGAGATACGCGTAATATTTCTTCGCATGTCCGGTTGGTAACAGCCACTAACAAAGACTTGCGAGAAGAAGTAGCAGCCGGAAATTTTCGAGAGGATTTATTTTTTAGAATCAACGTCATAACCGTAAATTTGCCTCCCCTTAGAGAACACAAAGAAGATATCCCGTTATTGGTCGATTTTTTTCTTAATAAGAACGCTACTAAGTCTGGTAAGAAAAAGGAACTCACACCTGATGCTCTTGAATTGCTTTGGCAACACGATTGGCCTGGCAATGTTAGAGAACTTTTTAATATCTTAGAACGGGCCATTGTTCTTTCTTCAGACAATTACATTACGAAACATGACCTACCTTCGATAGCTTCTAGTCAGCAGGTTCGACATCTTAAGCGTTCGAAAATCACCCCCCTAAAAGAATTAGAGAAAAATCAAATTCTCCTTGCCTTGAGTGTCGAAAACGGTAACAAAACCAAAGCGGCCGCTGCACTTGGAATTGGCCGCCGGCAGCTTTACCGGTTAATGAAAAAACATAATGTTTTTTAGATTTAGGCCGTGCTTTCCGAGCACGGATAATTGAGGTATTCTGTGACATACCTGCACAGTGCGGGCTCTGGTATGGTTTTTTGGGTTATGTTCACATAGATAACTCTTTAAAATTTAACAGATTGTTAACTACCTAAGGTTCTTATTTATATAATTTTATGGTATAATAGTTGCAAGCAAGTAAAGTTTATGGGTGCACACTACTAGTAGTTTGTTCTTGTAATAACTAAATTAATTCATGAAAAGTGAACCTCAGTGAATTAATATAACCTAAAGGAAGAGTGGGTGAAAATATGAAGGTATTGCTCGTCAGTCCTTATCGTGGTGAAACATACGAATCTGTTGGGATTCGTGTGCCACCCTTAGGATTATTATACATAGGTGGTGCTCTTCGACAAGCTGGTCACGATGTGAAGCTGGACTTATCCGAACATGCTGAGAGTCAGAGTAAGATTGATTTCACTGATGCGGATATTATAGGCATTACCAGTACAACCTCTCAATTCAATAAGGCTCTTAAAATAGCCCAGGCCGCTCATGAGCACGGCAAAACAGTTATCATGGGTGGACCGCATCCCACTAGTTCACCGGAGGAAACATTAAGGTCTGGATATGTTGATTATGTTGTACGGAGTGAAGGTGAAGCCACCGCAGTAGAGTTGTTAGAGGGGATTGAACACTCCAATGGTCAATTTGACCCCTCAAAGGTTCGGGGAATTTCCTGGTATGATAAAGAAACGGATACGGTTATTAATAACCCCGCTCGGCCATTTATACGGGATTTAGATTCTCTGCCATATCCTGCCAGGGACTTGGGAGGGGATGTAATGAATTATCGCAACAAAGGAATAGATGGGCACGTATCGCCTACAATGATAACGACACGAGGTTGTCCGTACGGCTGTAAATTTTGCGATGTGCATATTTTAGCGGGAAAGCGTTGGCGTATGCGTGATCCAAAATTAGTGGCGGACGAAGTCGAACATTTAGTTACCGATTATGGTGCTCAAGATATCAGAATTATGGATGATATTATTAATTTTTCCAATGAAAAGCTTCACAATTTGTTTAATGCTATTATTGAAAGGAATTTTAATGTGACGTTTTGGGTTATGGGTAGAGCAGATATGCTGGTCAAAGATCCTGCAAGTGCTGAGATAATGGCAAAAGCTGGAGTCCGGGCAATGTTTTTGGGAATAGAGAGTCCCCACAAAAGAATATTAAAGGCTTACCGGAAAGGCGGTAAGGCTTCAGCAGATACCAGCGAACAAGCTGTAAGCCTGTTGAGAGAACACGGCATTGACGCGTACGGTGGGTTTATGATCGGAGAACCCTCTGAAACAGCCAAAGAGATTAAAGAAACCATAGACTACGCTAAGTATATCAATCCTGCGACGGCGCAATTCTCTATCTTAACCCCTTATCCTGGCACTGAAGTATGGAATCAGTTGAAGGATCGGCTCATAACTCACGAGTGGGATAAATTCGATGGACTGCACGCCGTTTATCATGGTGATCATTTGAAAGCTTCTGAAATTGAGGCCTTGTGTCGAAAAGCCTATATCTATTTCTATCTAAGACCTAAACGAATTGTCAGTCAAATTTATGCGGCGGTTCGGAGTAAAAGATCAACGGGACCGCGATTAAAGACCGTATCAAGGATTTTCACTCTGTTAAAAACCATTTATCCGAAAGATGAAGAAAATGTTTGTTAGTACGCTGTTAGCACAGTGAAAATAAAATCAATTTCAATTACAAATGGAAGGAGGCTTTGAATATGTCTATTAATAGACGTGCCGAAAGAGCTTTCGTAGAAGCAGCAGATTTGTTGTGGAAAAGCTTTCAGGCGGTTAACACAAGATTGCCTGAAGGTAAGCCCTTTCAACCGAAATGGGCGGCACGCCCCTTGCTGAAAAGCTACGAAAGGTCTAAACCGCCTTTGGGAGTTCCGAGAGAAACCGACTCGTTATGCCCAAAGTGCGTTATGGAAGTAAGAGAAGCAATCATTCGGGGGGAGAGAGACCTGCAAGAGCTGGTCACGGGTCATCCCGGTGAAATCAAAGCAAATATTCTGGAAGAAGATGGTAAAATCATCATGAGAAAGACCTGTGATCTACATGGGACCTTTGTGGACACGCTTTCCATAGACCCAGAATTTACTGAACGTCTTGAAAGCCTATTTCCAGGTCGAGATTTCAAGACCGTCGGAGATGAATTGGTACATAGACACGGCTCCTCCTCCATAAAGTATGGACGGGGCTCGGTTATGACAATCGATTTAACCAACCGCTGCAATATGATGTGTAATCCTTGCTTTATGGATGCCAATCAGGTGGGATACGTTCACGAGCCGACTTTAGATGATTTAAAAGAGATACTCGACCGATCGATTTCTTTCAAGCCAAAGCGACAATTAGCCTTGTTATTCTCAGGTGGTGAGCCCACCGTGGCTCCAACTTTCCTACCCATTATGCGATATGCTACCGATATTGGTTACTATGCGAATCTGGCTGCTACTAATGGTATTCGATTTGCCCAAGACCCGGATTATGCTTTCGAGGCTTATGATGCAACTTTAAATACCGTCTACTTGCAGTTTGATGGTGTCGGGAACTTGGCGAACTCCCATAGAGCAGTGGGGAATTTGTTTGACGTAAAACTTCAAGCCATTGAGAACTTAGCGAAAGCAGGCGTGAGCATTACTCTGGTGGTTACTATCGTGAATGGACTTAACAATGATCAGGTAGGACCCATCATCAAATTTGCCATGGAAAATGCCGACAAAGTTAGTGCCATTTGTTTTCAACCTGTGTCTTTTGCAGGACGAGACGAGAACATTAGCGATGAACGGCGGTATCGCCAGCGCTACACGCTTTCACACTTAGCTCACGACGTTAAAGAGAGTATGGGTTTCACCGAACCCCTTAGAGACTGGTTCCCGCTTTCCAGCCTGAGTACTTTCACTGCCATCGCAGACCATTTACGCGGGCCAGGAGTTGATTGGGGTGGTCTCAACTGTTCTTGCCATCCAAATTGCGGCATTGCGACGATATTAATGACAAACAAGCGAACTGGTGCCTGGGCGCCCATTTCTGAATTTTTCAATATGGACCAATTCTTCAAAGATATTTTTGTGATCACGGATTCTTCCAGAGGTAAGACATTGACTGCTGCCCAAGTGGCGATGTCTTTTGCACGGAACTACATCCCTGAGAAGGCACCCGAGGGATTCAGCGTCCGTGAAATGATTAGACAATTCGATATGCACTCTGGCGGAGCCGTCACCGGCGAATTTATAGACGATCCAAGAGAGCGGAAGAAGAACGAATGGTTCCCCCTCTGGGTTGGTGGCATGTGGTTCCAGGATCTCTGGGTGTATGACTTCCGCCGTACAGAAATGTGCGTCATCCCGTATGGAACCCAGGAAGGCGAAATTTCCTTCTGTGCTTATAACACTGGTGTGGGTTGGAGACAAATTATTGAAAATATCCATATGACCTCAACCACTGCGGAATGGTTTAAGACTCGGGGTCGACATAAAATTTATGCTGGCGGCCGTGATGTAGATATGCCAGAGCAGACACATACCTTAAAGGTGATTCAGGAGGAGCCAGTAGAAGAAGGTGCTTCTTTCGGAGGTGGAGTCAGTTCCAGTGTTATGTCTCCAGTTCAGGCGATGACTAACAAAAAATAAATAGTCCTTTTGCTTTTTAAGTTCAACATTGCAAACGGTCATTAAGTTCTTGTGCTTAGTGGCCGTTTTTTTTATTATTAAACCTTGCGAATATGTAACATTATTTATATATTGTCGCATGCTTGAACTCAAGAAAAAAGCTGGGACTATTCTGAAGATTGTTGCGGCTGGCATTCTGTTTGGAATTTACTGGTACTGGATTAATCAAAAATTAATAACAGGTACAGGACAAGTTTTCGGGTTGTTAGGATTTTTTCTTTTGATGTGTACCGCTACCGCTTATTTCCCCTTACCTGCGAATTTACTCGTGTTGGGTGCCATTAAGAGTTTTGATCCTTTAATAGTTTCATTTATCGGTGGTTTGGCTACTTTAGTGGCATATTTTTCTGAGTTCGTTTTCTTCACAGTTTTATTTAGATTTAGCAAAATTGCCAGTGTTAAGAACTCTTGGCTTTATAAACAAGTATCGCCACTTTTTGATAAACATCGATTTGTTATTTTGTCCTTTGCCTCCTTCCTTCCCATACCTTCTGAGCCGTTAAGAATTTATGCCATTACAAGAAAATATTCAAAACTCCAGTATCTACTTGCAGGCTTTGTCGGTCGCATGCCCCGATATTTTTTACTTGGGTATTTTGGTAAACCGTATGTAAATTCCATCTGGTTTATTATTGGTGTGATTGTCTTTCCCGCTTTATTTCTTTTAATTATTCGAGGTTCTGCCAGCTTTATTTATATGATTAGATCAAAATTTTATGCCAAACCTGTAGAATCTTCATCTTTTTCTATTCCAGCTACGGTTCCAACAACCTCCGGAGATTCTCCAGAATCTGAAATAGATACATCCAGTCATTAACTATTCTCTAATAGGTCTTCAACAATATTGTTTATCTCTTCAACTTTTTTTGATCCCATCCCTATATATTTCTTGTAGATATTCCAATTTTGGTCAATAATATAGGTGGTTGGATACCCCAAAATACCACCAAAAGCCTTTTTAACCTTATCATCGCCCATGTAAATGGGATACTCGATATGGTATTTTTCGATGAAAGGTCTTACTTTTTCTGCGGGCCCAGAATCCAAGGCAATACCTAACATCACAAAATTTTCGTCCCTAAATTTGTTGAAAAGAGCATTATAGCTGGGTATCTCTCTAATACAAGGCTGACACCATGTGGCCCAGAAATCAACCACAACTATTTTCCCTTCAAGTTCATGCGAGTTAAGATTCTCACCATCCAAAGTCTTAACAATGAATTCGGGCGCCTTTAAAGAACGACTGCTATTGTTTTTTTGATTTTGATTGTTTGAATTGCAGGCAAAGATGGTCATAGCCATTATACCTAAAGTGATATGTGATGTGGTTTTCATA
>JBHIAW010000084.1:0-12979 GCA_046758765.1 bacterium | reverse complement strand
ACAACACGGGCTAGTTTGTAGGAATGACGAATAAACGATAGTACAACTCTTCGTCACCCCTTTTCGTTCAAACACTAGCTAATAAATAGACACCAGGCGCAATATGAAATATCCCAGAACTTATTCTTGACTTTTCAATGATTTAATTATATCTTTCAGAGAGTCAACATTCTCATCTTACCGCATCCAATGGGTTCTACTTAATAAATTGTTAATAGCTGAAACAGTACTTTTCTTATCAGAATTATTCTTGTTGATTTAGTGAATTATTCTGCTGTGTTCGAAAATCAAAAAAATCCTGAAATAATTGTTACTATAAATCGTCGTAAGCCAGACGAGCGAAAGTTTACCTTCTCCAATTCCTTTAGAATTGGTCGCCTGGAATCGTGTGAGGTGCAATTACAAGACGCAGTCGTCAGTGCCCATCATGTTGATATTCTTCTGGAACATGGCAATTGGTGGATTCATGATGTTCACAGCACCAATGGCACATTTCTAAACGGTGAGTTAATCCACAAAGCGCAGCTCAAAGATAGGGCCACCATCCAACTCGGTAAAGGAGGTCCGGTTGTTTCCCTAAGATTGAAAGATAATGATTCTAAACATGCGGGCCTTTTCAACAAAACCATTTTAAGTACAATCATCCATGCTATGCCCTCCGCAACACAAATTTGGCAACATTATTTGTCTCAATCGGCACCCAGTGGTGTAGGTCATTACACTATTTTTCTACGTAATGCCTTGAATCAAGCTTTGAAGAAAAGAGCTAAGAAATTTCTTTTTTTACTTGCGATCGTAAGTTTAATTGCTGCTGGGGCGTTGGCATTGGTTTGGTATCAGCATAAGCGATTGGCTGAACTTGAACCTTTGGGTACGCAAATCTTTTACTCCATGAAAGCCCTCGAGCTGCAAATAGCCGGCCTTATTGAAAGTTTGTCAAATTCTCCCAACCACGAAATTTCTGAAAAAATCAACGACATGCAACTCAAGTATCAGGACTTGCAAAAAGAATATGATCGCTTTGTGGAAGAATTAGGGATATATGACGACAGCGTGAATGAGAAGGATCAAATCATTTTGCGGATTGCACGAATATTTGGTGAATGCGAACTCAATGTTCCTGAAGATTTCGTAGATGAAGTAAATAAATATATCAAGAAATGGCAGTCTACTACAAGATTACAAAAAGCTATTGGACGCAGCATTGCTTACAGATATCACAAAACCATAACGGAGGAACTGCTTGCAAATCATCTGCCACCACAATTTTTCTATTTAGCGCTCCAAGAAAGTGAATTTGATGTGAACCGCTGCGGACCCAAAACACGATATGGTATTGCCAAAGGTATGTGGCAGTTTATTCCCAGAACCGCGGTCGCTTATGGTCTAAAAGTGGGGCCACTGCGTCGGCTCCGACGCCCAGACCCAAGAGATGAACGACACAATTTTGTAAAATCGACCCAGGCTGCTGTCAGATTAATTCGTGATCTGTATAACACAAAAGCGCAAGGGTCTGGACTGTTGGTTTTAGCTTCTTACAACTGGGGAATTGGAAACCTGCAAGAATTAATTGACCAAATGCCACCAAATCCAAAAGATCGAAATTTCTGGCAGTTAGTAAAAAACTATAAGATTCCGAAGCAAACCTATGATTTTGTATTTTATATTGTTTCGGCCGCCGTCATTGGTGAAAATCCAAAGTTATTTGGATTTAGATTTAGAAATCCATTAGCAGATGTTGGTTGAATATTTACATCACGTTCTGATGACGATGGCAAGGTAAAGACGTATTATTTATTCAAGTTCAAACTCTATTCCTATCAAGCTCTTTTCTGATAACGTTGGCTAAGACGTTTAGTGTAACAGGTTTGGCAACAAAAGCCCCGGCCCCTAAACGCAGGGCTTGCTGCACTCGATTTGACATGGCATAACCCGACAAAATGACAGCTCTTTGGTCGGGTTGAATTTCTAAAACCTGTCGGTACGTTTCAGTGCCATCAATCCCATCCATAACCATGTCCAACACTAACAAATCTTGCGGATGCTGTCTCACATAGGTTACGGCCTGCTCTCCACTTGAAACCGTGTGGACTTCATAGCCTAAATGCTTAAGAAGCTGTTCAGCTACTCTACGCTGAACCGGATCATCATCAACAACCAAAATTCTTTCATGCCCCCCTTTTATTTTGGTGCTAGTTTCTGCTATTTCGCTCTTTATTTCTCTTGATATTGGAAAGTAAAGAGAAACAGTTGTTCCTTGACCTACGGTACTTTCCAGCGATATGTATCCGTTGTGGTCTTCTATAATGCCATGAACTACACTCAGCCCAAGACCGGAGCCTTGCATCCGGTCCATTTTTTTGGTGGTAAAGAATGGATCGAAGATTTTGTCTAGAATCTCTGGCTCAATACCCGTTCCGGTATCAGTGATGTCAAGTTTGACGTACTCTCCTCTGGCAACGGTTTGATAGCCGATTAAAGGATTATCCAAATATATGTTTTGAGTCTTAATCGTCAAAACCCCTATACCCTGCATGGCCTCTTTAGCGTTGTTTATCAAATTGGCTAGAACACGAGTGAGCTGGGCAGTTCCACCCTTGATCAAAAATAAATCCGAAGCCAACTCCTGCTTAAGAACTATCTCTTTTGGAAAAGCTTGGTAGCCGAGCACCCTTTGCATTAAAGCATTTAGGTCAATTAGTTCCATGGTGTAGTGGCCACGTCTTCCTAAAGCCAGAAGCTGCTGGTTGATTTCAGCAATTTGGGAGGCGGCTGATTCCATTTCTGCCACCAATTCTAAAACTGGATGGTCTGTCGCCAAGTCCTCGCGAATTAAAGTAGGATATGCAGTTAGGGGGGCCAGAAGATTATTAAAATCGTGTGCAATCTGGCCAGCCACTCTGCCGGCTGTTTCCAGACGTTGGGCTCGGGCTAGTTCTTCTTGTAATCGTTTGTGCTCGGTAACATCTCGTATGACGACCTGGCCCGCCTGTTTGCCACCATAGACAATAGGGATTGCAGAGATTTCAACATCTTTTGTCTGTCCATCAAGACAGACTATTTGTTCTTCAACGACAGTTGCCTCTTTCCGTTCTTTTAGAACTTTACGAACTCGCTCTTTTACGGTCTTACGGATCGCAGGATCAATGAAATAGAATACAGGTTTACCAATGACTTCTTTTGGGTCCTTAGCAGCGACCAGTTTGAGTCCCGCATTGTTCACATAGACCCATTTGCCGCCACTGTGCACTGCAATCGGTACTGGTGAATACTTGACCAATCGCCGAAAACGATCCTCACTTTCCCGCAAGGCTTTCTCTGCCTTCTTCTGCTCAGTTACATTTCTTCCTATGCCGCGGACGGCAACTGATTGCCCATTCTGTACGATAACTGAATTTCTATATTCAAATACACATTCATTGCCATCTTTACTTAATAGATACATTAGCCCGTGTGAGGCACGGTGCATTTGAATGTCTTTCAGATACGCGTCAATTCTGCTGTGGTATTTTGGCACTATGATGTCCCTCAGCCGCTTTCCGATAAGCTCTTCTACTTGATACCCTAAATGATGAGTTACGGCCGCATTAATTTGTTGTATTTTACCGTCGAGAGAGTGAATATAAACCATATCAGATACATTGTTGAAGAGATCGGTGTACTTTTGTTTGCTTTTCTGCAACGCCTCCATTTTTTCCTTTTGGGTAGCGATAAATGTCCGCTGACTTAATACAATGGTGACGATAAACCCAATTCCAAGAGTGAGCAAGACTATAGTGCCAACGATAAAAGCCCACCATATTTCAAATGACGAGGCAGACATAAAAATCCTAAGGTGTAAGATAAGTTAGCAATGATATTCAATGCTGAGTGTAAAGGCCAAACGTTAATAATATTGCTCAAAGCAAAGAACAGTTGATTTCCAGTGAAATAAATTAACACTGCCCCTGCGACCCAAAAACGATATTCTTTATAAATGGTAAATAAATATTCCTTGCTTAAATCATATAAAGTATAAGCTGAAACCCCGACAAGGAGCATGCTTTCAAGCGATGAGGTGAAATTGTCTATCTGGTGAAAACCCTCGAGAAATAACTTAGAAGCAAACCAAATCAATGCAAATAATGGAATACTTAACCGTAAGCATCGTTTCAAAAAAGCATTTTTCTGCCAAGATGCAAAAACGAGTATGAGAAAACTATACTCTATCAGAGTGAAGATATGTAACAGCCAAAGGTTATTAATTTGATTGAAACTCATATAAAATAGAATGGCATCTACCAGTAGGACGATTGTAAACAAGGAGAGGAGAAGTTTCATATCGCTGTCCAAATAACGGTACAAATATAGACCAAACACAAAAGGAACTATATCAGATAGATATGACAAGTAATAATGAATAGGTAGAAGAAAAATATTGCCCATTACTGAATTTGAGTGTGTTCTCCGGTCTGAGTCAGGGGTCAGTGATTTGATATTCCAATAATAAAACTCTTATCTAATTCTTTCGTCATTTTTTAGCCATTACTATATAACAAATTCAAAATTGAAAGTCAAGAATGTAGAGGTTCAATCATACATTCTTCAACGCAGTTGCCCATTTAACGATAAATGATCAATCGGTTCTACCGCTGGATCAAGATATAACACTTTCATCTTACATAAGGTCCTTCCAACTCTCCATTTTCGCATTGAAAGTAATAAGCAATCAGATCGTTGTTTCTTAAAAAGAACTTTTATATTGCACGGAATAATTAATGGGGATTGTTCTATCGTTGAATTGTCAAATTACTAAGCTACTGGATTCTTGGAAATATGAGTCCACACTGGCCGCGACCGTTCCTCAGGCTCAACAATAGAACAATCCGTTTCTTCCTTATTGAATTGAATCCCAAAACTTATCAATACCTCGCGTCTTGGTGCCTTCGTGGCGTATTAATTATCCAAGTTAGAAATTGGCACTTATTTCTACGGTTCTAACAGGGCTATTTAAATCATTATCCTCGCCACAAGCAGGAGGACACGGTATCGGACGTTGAGCCAGAACACCATCGATTATATCGTTGCCAACTTCATCGACACCAACCAGAATGAGCGTGGGCTTGCCGTTGTCTTTGAGTCCGTAGTAGTAACGAATTCCTACGCAGCCCTCTTGTTGCAGAATACTTAAGATAGCTTCTCGACCAAAATACCCCGCAATAATCTGGTCAGGTTCCGCTTGATTTTGGAAATTACTTGTTAGTTTACTGGCTTCGTCTAAAGTAATCGAATGCTCCTCATTACCTGTGAGTTTTATGACATTATCTGGAAGCCCGTTTAGTTTCTCGGAATGACTTAATGCCAGTAAGGCAAAGCTTAGCAACAATATCGCTAACAGAAAGAAAATGTTTCTTGAGAATAACATGGCACCCCTCCATTTTGTTTATTTGATCCACTTACTAACATGTAAATGATGTAAGATGTCCAATACAGGAGAGATCGTTAGGCGGTGGCCTAATTTGCCTGATATAAAATGTTTTGAGGCTTTTCTTTGTGTTAAACCTTTTCACAATTTTACTCGCTTTCAATTTGGTAGTAATAATGTTATGAGATTGTTATTATCGGCTTGAATTATTCCTTCGTTCGATCAGAGTCCAGTACTTATGTTGATGCGTGGCCGGTTGGAAGGACTCATTCTCTATTGAATTCGAAACGCTAAGTTTTAGAAATGTCGAAAGATTCAGGAATTGAATGTAGCTGTAACTTTAATATAAAGAATTGTGAAGGCTAAAGCAAGAGAAAATTGAGCTTATTCGCAAATTTCTGCCGATGCGTTTGATGGACTGATAAATAGTTTTTGGAATATTCGTAAGAAAATCACTTTTTACTTTAAAAAAAGCGTGACTGTCAAGGGTAATTGACGTGCTTGTATCGACAAATCAACGGCAATACATTCAAGGTATCGCATCTGGTCATTATCATGCCGTAGTTTGTGTTACTTCTGTCAACTTAAGATTCGCCAAATCTGGGTAAGGAAAAAGCAAATGCTCAGTCCCATTGCAATTGGGAGCAGGGCGGAAATCACCGTCCACTTTGTGCTGCCAGTTTCCTTATAAATGGTATAAAGCGTAGTGGAGCATGGATTATGAATCAGGCTGAAGAGCATCAGATTGACGGCTGTCAATAAAGTCCAGCCCCCGGCTTGAAAGACGCGCAGATAAGACTGTAAGTCTTCAAGCTCGAACATCACACCTGCGCCTTCACCGAAACCTGCGATTTTGCCGCTGAGCACCGTCAACATCAGAACGGTGGGGATGACAATCTCATTGGCCGGAATAGCAATGATGTAGGCCAAAAGAATGACCCCGTTCAATCCAATAAACAAACCGAGCGGATTGACTAGACTAATAAAATGCTCGGCCAGACTGGCACCAGCAATTTGAATGTTTGCCAGAAGCCAAATGACTGCACCAGCCGGCGCTGCCCAGACCACTGCCCGCCAGAGTACAATTATTGTCCGGTCAATTAGAGAGGTATAAAGAGTTTGGAAGACTCTTGGCGGCCGATAAGGGGGAAGCTCAAGGCTGAATGACGAGGCCTCGCCCCTCAGCAAGGTGCGCGATAAAAACCACGAAGTTGCAAACGTCAAAAATATGCCCAGAAGTGCGATAGCGACCACGGCAGAAGCCGAAACCAAACCCGCTAAACCTGCTGGCACCAATGAACCAATGAACAGAGTTGCAATAAGAATCTGGGTCGGCCAGCGGCCATTGCACAGGGCAAAATTATTGGTAATAATAGCAATGAGGCGCTCGCGAGGGCTGTCAATCACCCGGGTCGCAATGACACCGGCGGCGTTGCAGCCGTACCCCATGGCCATGGTCAGGGCTTGTTTGCCATGCGCCCCGGCTTTTCTGAATAGATGATCCAGGTTAAAGGCCACACGTGGCAAATAGCCAAAATCTTCCAGCAGGGTAAACATAGGGAAAAAGATAGCCATGGGTGGTAACATGACGCTGACTACCCAGGCCATGGATAAATATACGCCATCAATCAAGAAGCCGTCCAGCCACCAGGGCAGGCCGATACCGACAGCCAAACTTTTTAGCGCTGAGTGAACCGTGTCTAATAGTAACGCGGCCAACATCTTAGAGGGAATATTAGCACCGGCAATGGTAATCCAAAAAACCACGGTAAGCAAAAGCAGCATGATCGGGAAACCAGTCCAGCGGCTGGTTAAGAGCTTATCAAGGGTGCGGTCCCAATCAAATCGTGGCCTCTCCCCGACTCTTGTAACCACCCGGTCAGCAATTTTCGCTGCATCCTTATAAATTGATTCAATTAAGGAATCGTGTAACTTGTCGCCTAATTCCCAACGAAGAGAGTTGGCTTTATCGAGGATCGCCTCGTAGGAATTATCATAATTTCTCATAAACACTCATCTTTGGTTTTTCAACCGTCGCAGCAGCCATGGTTTGTAATCGTGGTTCGGACTGAATTAAATTACCTAATTCACCGGTTCTTATTGCCTCAATAATACGCGGGTCTGCTTCAAGTAATCTCAAAGCGACCCAGCGAGCATTTCTTAAAGCAGGAAATTGCGCTTCGATTTTTTCAACAAGTTGTTCAATGGCCTGTTTCAGCTCTTTTGAACCAGTCTGAATTCGATGTGGTTTGCAAATAAAGCTTCTAGTAGCCACGTCACTAATGGCTGTCAATAGGTCTTGGATACCTACACGCTGACGCGCAATTGTCGGGACCACAGGCACGCCCAGTTCTTTTGTCAGCAGTCGATCATTTATTTCTAATTGATGACGTTTCGCCTCGTCAACAAGATTCAAACAAACCACGGCGCGGTCGGTTATTTCGAGAACCTGCATCACCAGGTTTAGGTTCCGCTCTAAACGGGTAGCATCAACAACAATGACCGTCACGTCCGGATTCCCAAACAAAATGAAGTTGCGCGCTACCTCTTCATCGGTGCTGGTCGAAAGCAACGAATAGGTGCCAGGGAGGTCTACGATTTTGTAAAGCTTGCCGCCATAGGAAAAGCCTCCTTCTGCACGGGTGACGGTCTTGCCAGGCCAGTTTCCTGTGTGTTGACGTAGCCCGGTCAAAGCATTGAAGACCGTGCTTTTGCCAGTATTGGGATTACCCGCAAGGGCCAGCACATAATCCCAGGAGTCCATGTTGACGCCAAGTTTTCTCAAATTTTCCACATTGTGAGCGGCACAGCTCTCGCATGCGCTTGTAGGCTGCGTAGACATATCTATGGGGCCTCCTTGATCCGTCTAATATGGATCATTTCTGCTTGAGTTTTTCTTAAGGCGATCGTTGCGCCACGAATGCTATAGGCCGTAGGATCGCCGCTGGCACTGCGCATCTCGACCGACACGACGGTCCCGGGAATGACCCCCAGATCCATCAGTCGACGGCGTTGTTGGCCGCGGCAAGCGTTCGATATACCAATGACTTCGGCTTTCTCACCAAAATCCAATGACACCAAGGTATCATAGGGGCCTGCCATTTTCTGCTCCTTTGGGAGAGATTTCACGGTAACATTTGCTGCAACCACCGGGGCCAAAACGATCTCTTCGCCATCAGCAATGAAAATCAGACGCTGGGGTGTCTTTTTTGATATCCGTATCTGCATTCCCGGATGAAGGCCTTCTGCAACCAATTGCGCATAAATTGCGCTTGGTTCGTCTTCGATGTGAATGATTTGCGCCAACTCGCCTTCTGCTAAATCGGTTAAAGCTTGCCCTTTTTTGGGTGGCATAGCACCAGCGGGTGTAGGTATAGGGTCTCCGTGCGGATCGTAACTTGGATGGCCAACCGATGCGGCAAGTGCTTCCGTCTCTTTTTCAGTCATCTTATGTTCCAATATCTCAGCTTTGGTATGCCATTCGGTTTCCGCAACGCTGGTCTCATCGGCCAGATATCTTTCCCACAACCGATGGATTCGAATCATTCGTAGAGCATAGGACCGACCCTCAGAAGTAAGCTCAAATCCCTCACCGTGTGCTTTTACTAATCCCAGCGATTCCAGACGCGCCATAAGCTTGGCTGCTTGGTCCCCAGAGATGGACAGTATGCCGGAAATGCTCTGTAAGGTCGATCTCAGTGCCTTGTATTCCTGGTCGTAAAGATGTTTCAGGGCATCTTCAATCAAAACGCGTTGGGTGTTACGCATGCCGCGCTGCCACTTCCAGAATAGACCACCTTTGGGCCAGAAGATGAATGATATCATCGTGACTGTCAGAGTTGCGATTACCAAAGAAGTAAGAGGATTCATCGAATAATCACCCCGCAAAAATTTGAACTCGAGTCCATGAATTTTTTGGTTATCATTTTGATTGTATAATTTATTCCCAGATCAACATGATTATCTAAGAAGAGTGCGTCTCCTGCGCAGGCCATACAAAGATGTTTTTGGTCAAAGCCTGTCCTAAATAATGTTCATTATCCCCAAGTTTAATTAGAAGGGGACCTTCAAAAGGTGCTTTTTCTATCACATCAATTACAACCTCTGGATAAATTCCAATGTTGGCCAAATAACGGAGCATTTCAGGATCCCTGTCGCTTATTTGTTTAATTTTGACCCGTTGACCGGCCTCGACCGAGCAAAGTGATTCTAACATTCTTTCTTCTATGGTTCCATCCTTGCTCGGAATCGGGGCCCCGTGCGGGTCCGTCGTTGGATTGCCAAGAAATTCGGACATTCTATCTTCAAATTCTTCTGATATAACATGCTCTAGTTTTTCGGCTTCATCGTGAACTTGATCCCAACTGTACCCCAGAGCTTCGGCCAGATAAAGCTCCAAAAGCCGATGGTGCCGAATGATTTCCAAAGCTATTTTTCTTCCCGCCTTCGTAAGCGCTACTCCATGATATGGGGTATATCGAATCAGCTTAATCTCTGCTAATTTCTTAATCATACCTGTAACAGAAGCTTGTGAAACGTTTAATCTTTCAGCCATGGCATTTGTACTGACCTTTGCTCCGTTTGCACCTAATTTGTAAATGATTTTCAAATAATCCTGAACTGTTTGGGAAATCATAAATATTCTCCCACCTTTGATTGAAATTTTTCTAAAGATAAGAAAGTTTTTAGAGAAAGTCAATAAAATTATTAGGCATTCCTAAAAAATCTTTTCGCGTAAGTTGACGCCATTTTGACCAGAATGCAAGTACGGATTGGTAGAGGGTACCAAAGAGTGTCGCATTTGTTGGTGAATTTAGTAGAGCTCGTGTTTGAACGAAAACGCCATTTTTACTGTCATTGCGAGCGCTTCTCAGCGAAGCAATCTCCCAATTAGGTAGGTGTGAGATTGCTTCGGCAAAAAACGCCTCGCAACGACGGCTTGGCTCTATAGTTTTCGTTCCAACACGAGCTTGCGAACACCTGGTGGGTCCGCTCGCTCTAAAAGTAGATGCTGAAATAATCAAAGAAGTGAGCCTTAGGGAACGAAGAGACGATCCATTCAGACTAAACTTCAGTAGCTACGAAAAAGTTAAAGAGTTACAAGATAAGTTGAAGAATTATTCTACAAGCGTGGTTCCTCATCACTTTTCGGTTCAGGCTGGCCTAATTCCAAAATAATATCATCAAACCAGGCCGTGGCCGTTTGACCGGTGTTATCCGTATCTACCATAATAGCCACAGCGCAAATCATTTCAGGCGCTTTTCGAAAAATCTTTATATAATCTGAAACTACATTTCTCGCCTCAGTAATCCACTCTCCCTTGCGATTGTTGCCACTTTCAACAACAACAATTGATACGCTTTTGGCGTAAGGATTTTTGTAGATACTTCCAACTGGTTCATTGGCAGCCCAAACATAGCAAATAGCTCGAGTCTTCCAACTGACTATATGAGGCTGAAAAACGACAAACAGCCGAGCTGCATAGTCATCGCCTATCTTAGTTTTTTCCTCAGTATTTTTTGAAAGGCTTCTTGCGATCTTCCAACGCCATGATATTTTTGCGGTTTTTGGTGATTGTAAATCTAAGCCACGCCAAAGCGCCAATGCAGAATTATCACTGTTAACCATCAGAACTAAATTGGTATCTTCTTGAACTACCTCATACTTTGAGGGCTTGCCGTTTAAGCTTCTTTCTATCCAATGTTTTGACCAACTTTCCTGAAAATCTCCTAAAATTTTGTGCGAAGATGTTTGTGCTAAACCAGAGGTGAGATCGACCGACAAGAAAATATTCACAACCACAAAGCTTAGAAGTAAGATTGTAACTTTCATCACATGCCTCTCATCAATTGATATTTAAATAATTTAGTTTTTATGGGTAGAGAAGTTTAAGAACCCAAGAAGCATTTTCACGGATATACAGAGTCCGCTCATGAAGTCTATTTTCTCTCCTCTTCCAAAATTCAACGCGTTCGGGTAGTACGCGATAGCCAGACCAAAAAGGTGGTCGTGGTACGTCCCTGCTTTCAAACATTTTTTTATACTTGTTAAATCGCGCCCCTAACTCTTGCCGTTCACCAAGCGTGGTGCTCTGTTGGGATGCCCAGGAGCTGATTTGACTGTCCTTTGGGCGCGACGCAAAGTATTCGTCAGCTTCTGAGTCAGATACCCGAACCGCCATACCTTCCACTCTTACTTGATAATCAATCTGCTCCCAATAAAAGCAAAGAGCGCAATATGGATTTACCTGAAGTTCTTTGGCTTTTCGGCTCTCGAGATTTGTGTAAAATACGAATCCCTGTTCATCGAATTCTTTCAATAAAACGACGCGGGCAGACGGCTTACCATCCCGACTTGCGGTAGCCAGAACCACGGCTGAGGTTTCGGGTATATCTGGCTTTACAATTTTATCATAAAGCTGAGCAAAGCGTCTTATTGGATCGGTTTTGATGACCATATTCTCTCCAAATTCGATGTATTATTGATTCAAAAGTAGGACCAGGCACAGAACCCATAAAAAGATAATAATTATGAAGGACTTTTGCAAATTTTTCATAAATTTCAATTGATTGAATTCGATTTTATTATTCTGTCTTTTATTTTATTTTTCCCTTGACATTTGTGCGAAAAATTATATATTTAGGGCCGATACCAATATGGGGCAGAACAAAAAGTGAGGGAAGGAGGTGATTGGATTGGCGGAAATGGCATATTGTGTAAAATGTCGTACCAAAACAGAGATGGTGAATGCAGAAAGAGTGACTATGAAGAATGGGCGTCCAGCAATGAAAGGAAAGTGTTCCAAATGCGGAACCGGGATGTATAAGATCCTCCCTTCAAAGTGAATCGTTTCGGTGAGGAGGGGGTAAAGCGGGATGGTCCAGCACCTATCCCGCTTTTGATTTTCTAATCTGGAATAATCGTTTTGGACCTGACCGTGTGCAGATGATTTTTCAGACGTGTTTTGATATTGACCAATACGTAATCTTTTAGAATTAAAAAAGGGAAAAGATATTAATCTTTTCCCTTAAAATCAAAAAATTCCCGGCGACGACCTACTCTTCCACCCCGTTTCCAGGGCAGTACCATCGGCGCAGGAGGGCTTAACTTCTCTGTTCGGAATGGGAAGAGGTGTTTCACCTCCGCTATTGCCGCCGGAAAATATTACCAACTCATGGTTTGCTAACTCACTTCTAACATTCAAAGTTAAACCACTAACCATCTGCTGCCAACCAAAAATTATTGGTTAAGTCTCACGGTTTATTAGTACCACTCGGCTGAGTACATTACTGCACTTACACCTGTGGCCTATTAACCTCGTCATCTTCGAGGAACCTTTAGTTCCGATAAATCGGAAGGGAGATCTCATCTTGGGGTGGGCTTCGCACTTAGATGCTTTCAGTGCTTATCCCTGCCAGACATAGCTACCCAGCCGTGCCTCTGGAGAGACAACTGGCACACTAGAGGTCTGTCCACTTCGGTCCTCTCGTACTAGAAGCAGCGCCCCTCAAATCTCCTACGCCCACGACAGATAGGGACCGAACTGTCTCACGACGTTCTAAACCCAGCTCACG
>JBHIAW010000083.1:0-13034 GCA_046758765.1 bacterium | reverse complement strand
ACGCTCAATCCGTTCGACAGGAATAAGTGCTTTTTGAGACGTCATATAGAGATATTGTACAAGTGCTTACGTTTTTATCAAAGATAGGAGTTGATATAAAAACAGTGCGGTGGTGCTTAATTTGCCTAGAAATATAAAAAAAATCCTCTGTAAAACAAAGGAAAAGTTTGCGATTTAGATGCCTTATTTTAACACCCCAACCAAATTTTCAACTACAAAATCTAATTCCTCATAACCAATCGTTAGCGGCGGTAAGAGTCTGATGACGGTTGAACCGGCTGGTAACGCTAAAACGCCCGCGTCCATGAGTTTTACAATGTAAGGTTTTGCCTTTTCTTTTAATTCAATGCCTATCATTAAGCCCAGGTGTCTTATCTCCCTGACTTTATCTAAATCGTGTCTTCCAAATTGCGAAATAAAGTACTCGCCCTTTTCTTTTGCTTGTTGAGCCAGGTTATGTTCAAGCATATAATCGATGGCTGCGATGGCTGCGGCACAGCATAAAGGATTACCGCCAAAAGTGGAGCCATGTTTGCCCACCTCAAACTCTATTTTATCTGAGCATAACACCGCGCCCATCGGTAAGCCACCGGCCATGGATTTTGCCAGGCAAAGCAGGTCTGGTTCTAAGTTGAAATGATTGCACGCAAACATTTTTCCGGTTCTACAAAAGCCCGATTGAACCTCATCTACGATCAAAAGAATTCCCTTTTCATCGCATAAATCTCTAACCTTCCTAAAATATTGTTCTTTTCCAACGTTTACTCCGCCTTCGCCCTGTACAATTTCTAACAGAATGCCAGCCGTGCGGGCATTCACTTTTTCTTTTAATTTCTCAAAATTGTTAAATGGTACATGGTGAAATCCGGGGAGTAACGGTTTGAAGTCATCCCTGTATTTAGGATTAAAAGTTGCACTTAATGAACCCATGGTTCTGCCGTGGAAGCCTCGCATGGCGCAAATAGATTCGGTCTTTTTGGTGTTATATCTTACAAACTTAATCGCCGCCTCGATACTTTCAGCTCCTGAATTGCATAAGAAGGCTTTTTTCAAATTCTTAGGGGCGATATTTACTAATTTTTCAAGAAGAAGGGCTCGGGTATCATTGTAAACAACATTTGAACAGGTGATTAATTTTTTGGCCTGTTCATGTATTGCGGTGATTACTTTTTCGTTTCCATGCCCCAAGTTAGCCACACCATGTCCGGCAATGCAATCGATATATTCTTTTCCCTGTTGATCCCAAACGCGTGCATTCTTCCCTTTCACTAAAACAATGTCTCGCTTAGGATAAACATTAATTTGGTATCTTTGCTCTAATTCTATATAATTTGTCATTGAATTATTGTGCCTTTACCATTGAGAGCGTCGTTTACAGGATGTTGCGTTCTTCCATCACTGATTATTACGACGGTGGCTTGATTTTCAAATAATTTTCTTAACGCCAGCATCTTTCTTTTCATTCTACCTTCTACCTGTTTTTCCCGAAGTTTTAGTTCGTCTTTTGGAATATGTTTAATCAGCGTATTTGGGTCGTCTTTGTTTTCTAAGAAACCAGGAGACTCGATTAAGTGAATTATTTTATCTGCATGAAGGGTGGATTGCAAAACAGCGACAATATCATCATTTTCTGAATTAATGGCAAAATTGTTTTCATCTAAAATGGGCACACACAGAACCGGTACATAATTATTTTTTAATAAGAGCTCTATTAGTCCTTTGTTGATACCCTTGGGCTTGCCTGAGAAGTCTCTCACAATCTTTAATTTGCCCTCTTCTCTAACTCTTATGCCTCTATTCCTTTGCCCCTGAACGACCTTGCCATCAATGCCGGACAGTCCCACCGCATTTATGCCGTTTTGCTGACAGAGTTCTACTATTCTCTTGTTTCTGAGTCCAGCATAGGCCATCATTAAGATATCTATGGTGGTTTCATCGGAGAAAACACTGCTATATCCTGACACAGAGGTGAGCACTTTCTTGGGGCTGCCTAATTGTTCTGCTAATTTATCTCTGACAGCATTGGCTCCGTGTACTATGATGAAGGGCTCTTTCAATTCTGCTAAATCCTCGACGATCCCTTTGAGGTTGATTGTATCTCCGCCGCCAATCTTTATGATTAACATTTAGAATGCCTCTATTGTGTTGTTTGCAATTCTTTGCCAGTTTGTTTCACCGGGATAGTTTTCAGAGCAGATTATCAATTCATCCTTTGATCGTTTGTAACGCATTGTAAAATATTCTGCATCCTCATTAAAAAATGAAGACACGTACACATTTTGTTTGTCGGAAATTATGAAATTCATGGCTTTAATGTATGATGTTCTTTTTTTAAGGATTTCAACTCCCTTCTGCATCGCCGCAAGCAGGTCTCCTTTATCGAACCGTTTAATAAAATTAAATATTTTTTCCGCTCCGATTCTTCCTGTTTCCTTAATTTTCACGCCTCGCAACTCACCATTAAAAACAAAGACATAATTCTCATCAAAAAAGGGCATATTGTTTTCGATTCTTATATCTTGATCTTTAAATGCGCTTCTTGCATGTGCCATCAATAGTGTCGTACGCCCAAATTGCTGAAAATTGTCTTCCCAAATGGGAGCAATGTTTTTGTAGAACTGCCACTCTTTATTTCGAATATAAGCACAACCCCAGCCGTGGCCTTGATACTCTTTGCTGTTTTTTGAGATTTCAGCCAACTTTTGTAGGTGAGGAGTGATATGGAACGCCGTGTCAGAGCGGACTAATAATAATCTACACATTCTAAATAGGATGCAATCCCGGGAATTTCAATCCGGTTGTTTCCTCAAATCCATGCATAATATTGAAAGCCTGCACAGCCTGCCCTGCCGCGCCTTTCATTAAATTATCTAAAGCGCTGATGACGACTACCCTGTTTGAGGTTTCATCCTTTTGAAACCCTATGTCACAAAAATTGCTGCCAATCAGCAGCTTTGGTTCTGGATAGCGAAATATTCCGTCTGAATCTTTTACGATTCTTATAAATGGTTCGTCGCCGTATTCTTGACGATATAATTTCCAAATATCTTTTTCCTCTAAATCTGCCTGCAAAAATACGTGACACGTGGCTAATACCCCTCTAACCATATCAATTGAAGTGGCTGAAAAATGAATTTGAATCTTTTTGCCAAAACTCAATTCTTGCAGCATTTCAGCGAGGTGGCGGTGTTGGGTGGGCATGTAAGATCGGACGCACCCGCTTCGTTCTGGATGATGGCTGGCCGCAGTAGCCATATTCCCACCTTCGCTGGAACCGACTTTTACTTCTACGACGGTATTGTTTAATTCAACTAAATCATTTTTGAAAAATGGGTACAACGCCAGTATGGTAGCTGTGGCATTACAACCAGCACTTGAAACAAAGTTCGAATCTTTCATCTCATCCCGGTGCAACTCAGGAATACCGTAAATGAACTTCCCTAACAACTCAGGTTTAGGATGCTGGTGTTGATACCATATTTCATAATCTGTGCTACTTTTTAATCTAAAATCACTGCTTAAGTCAATGATTCTTGGGGCGATATTTTGGAATTGTTGAATGTTTTCCATGGCTTGGCCATGCGGCAAGCATAAGAACAACACATCGCATGCTTGCAGTTCAGATAAGTTGCAGAATTTTATTGGAGAAATCTTTCGTAGATTTGGATGGGCTTTAAAGACATATTTTCCGGCAAAGCGTTCTGAGGTGATTTGCTTTATCTCGACATGTGGATGGAACCATAGAATTCTCGTTAACTCTCCTCCGGTATAGCCCGAGCCACCTACGATTGAGACTTTGATTTTATTCATCACTCATACCTTGAGCCACATCGAGAACATAGTCAACGATCAATTTGGGTATATTAACCCCGGTGGTAGCGATGCTGTTTCTGAATTCCATAGTGTAATTTACTTCATTCACGAGTAAGCCCTCTTCTGTTTCAAACAGATCGATGGCCACTATCCCACCACCTACGGCTCTGGCCGCGCTCAAAGAGATTTCACTCAATTCTTCGGTTACAGGACAATTCGTGGCTATGCCTCCTCTGGCCGTGTTGGTAATCCAGTGCTCTGAGGTCCTGTAAATTGCTGCGATACATTTGTTTCCAATTACAAAACTTCGTATATCCCTTCCATTTTTCTCAACATATTTTTGAACAAAAAATATGGAATGATGATAGGTTCCCAGAATGGTTTTATGCTCTAAAATGGACTCGGCAGCATCTCTGTCATTCACCTTAGAGAGGAGTCTGCCCCAAGAGCCAACTGCGGGTTTCAATACAACCGGATAACCCATTTCCTCTATGGCCTGTAAAGCAGATTCTTCTGTAAAAGCCACACGTACTTCTGGTTGAGGAATATTATGATCCTTCAACGCAATTGAGGTTAATAGTTTATCTCCACAAATAGTTGCCACGTGAGACGAATTTACACATTTTACGCCCGCGCTTTCAAAAAGTTTTAAAGCATGTAAGGCCCTTGAATGGTTAATACATCTTTCGAGTACAACGTCTAAATCAAATTTGTCTTTTCCTAAATTAAAGCTTACTTTCCGGTCATCAATCGTGAGCAATTCAACATTTGGTCTGGATTTGAATTCCTCTAATAAAAATTTTTCCTCTTTTCTTATTAACGAATGTAGAAACCCTATTTTCAATTTGTTATTCCTTATTTAGTTTTCATACAGTCTTGTTTATGCTCCCATTTGCTTTTAACAATATTCTTTATATATGAACTATTCTACATTTTGAAGATTCAAAATATTAGAAAGTAAGAATTCAGTAAGCTTAATTGTCATTAAGATCAAAGCCGCTAACTCTTATCGCCCTTGTAACAGGCGACAATTTCTTTTAACTCCGCTAAATCTACTGTTCTGCCTCTCTGGCCCACAGATTTAATTACTTTTAAGACTTCGGATTCTAAATTTTCGTCGACATCGGCTAATCCAATTAATCTTAGTGCGTATTTAACAGACGCAAGCCCAGACATATGATCCAGTGAAAATTGCCTCTCTCTACCAACAATTGCAGGGCTTAGACTTTCGTAATGCGTCGGGTTAATTGTTGCTGCATGAGTATGAACACCTGCACAATGTGTAAATGCGTTTTCTCCGGTAATTGGAAAATTTGCAGGAATCGAAATCCCCGAATATTTGCTAACTAGTTGGTACAATTCTGGAAGTTTTTCTAAATCCCATCTTTGTTCATTAAAATCCGCTGCTAAAACTACCAGTAATTGTGCCAGATCCACAATTCCCGCTCTTTCTCCCAAACCGAGAACGGTTGCGTCAATTATGTCAGCGCCGGCTCGGTAAGCATCAATTGCATTGGCTAACGCCATCCCACGATCGTTATGACAATGAACAGCTATTTTGGGATCTAAATCCTTCTTGGAAAGCTCTTCTTTAATATTTACCACATAATCGTACATACTTCTGTTGGTTCCAGGCATCATATAACCTGTGGTATCGGCAATGCTTATTATGTCCGCACCTGCACTGACTGCTGCTACCGATACTTGAAGAACATTTTGAAATTCAGAACGCACGGCATCTTCCGGCGTATATCTGATGATTAATTGTGGATTTTGTTCTTTTGCATAAGCTATGATGGTAGTTATCTGATTTATCGCTGTGAGCAGGTCTTTTTTAAAAACCCCATTTAATCTACTGTCTGAAACGCAGTAAAAAATACCTATGAAATCAACCCCACATTCCAGGGCCATATCTATGTCTTCTTTCATAGAGCGTGCATGAGCGCCTATGACTGCTTCAAACCCTTTGTTCGAGATTGTCTTTACTGCATCATAAATTTCGCTGGTTACCATAGGGTGACCCGCTTCGATGAAATCTATTCCTACTTCGTCCAAAACCCTTGCAATCGCCAGTTTTATATGACTATCAAAATATAGTCCTGGTGTTTGTTCTCCTTCTCTCAAAGTTGCATCTAGTATTTGTACCATTGTTATTCTCCCCAATCCTCTTCTTCTTGTGGTGCTTCAGAAACGGCAAAAGGATTAACACCCGTGACTTCTAATTCCGTACCACAATCTAGGCATTCCAACAACTCTCCCATTACCGTATCTTCATCTAATTCTACATTTGCACTACAGATAGGACACTCAGCCATTTTGTTTCCTCCTTATTGATTTCTTAATTTAGTCTACGAACGATTTAATTAGTGTTTGAACGAAAACTCGACCATTAATGTCATTCCGGCAATCTTTAAGCCGGAATCTCATCATTTCAGGCAGAAGATTCCCACTTAAGACATGCGGGAATGACGAGAAAAGGCTGCTTTCGTTCAAACACGAATTGATTATCTTTATTCTTGGTGATAATTTTTCGTAAACAAAATAACAAAAAGATGACACTTTCTCAAGCAATATTTAATTGAGTCATTGATTTCGGTTGGAGTCAACTCGAGTGAAGCCCTGATGCATGCATGTAAAAAAAACCGCTGCGAAGAGGTATCCCGCAAAGCTCTTATTCGCAGCGGCTGTCCCGGATGCGGATGGCGATTCTTTAATATCTATTCATTTATGAAGACGAGTCTAAAGCCTAATAGTTTTACACTTTCCGGTCCATCAATGGGTCCATTGAGAAATTGCGGATAAATGTCTGAAATTGTGGCGTAGTGAATAACTTCGATAACGTGTGTACCAGCAGAGAGGCTGAAAATTCCGCTTTCTTGTGATACGGTGTGTGGCTCTCCAGGATCATCAGGCACTACTTTGTAAATTCCAGCGTTGGGATTTTGCGGTCCATGTTCCTGTCCAAACTCATCTCGAACAAGCAAATAGAAACTCTCATTCAACTGAGCATCCCCGCTGTTGTACCATACTTCGGCGAAAACTTGATATTTGCCTGGAGTCTGTACTCTGATGGTTGCGGCATTGTTATCAACACAATCTTTATCCGCACGGACGCTGACTTTCGCGGGCACGATGATGTCATCAACCCAATTGACAGCAGGCGCTACCACTTCTATGGTATCAGTTGCAGAAGCATAACCTGCCTGATTGAAAGCTGTGGCCGTAACGATTCTGATGCCTGGAGTAGAAAATGTAATTTCAACGCTGCCTTGTAAATCCGCATTATCCACATAGTCAACAATCAGGTAGTCGGCATTTTGCGAATACCACGAAATGGTAGCAATGGAGTCAACAGTCGCTACCCGCGTGGCGGACAGAACGATTACAGGTAAAATTGGCTCAGGAGCTTCTTTTATAAAAACTGAATCTTGACGCATGGTAAACAAATTATCTTCACTGTAGGCGGTTGCAGTGAAGACTTTTTTACCAGGATTTGCAAATTCAACTTCCTCGTAACCTACCGGTCCCCGAATACCAACGCCTTGATCAATTACTACTTGATAACCGCTGGATTGCCACTGGATGGGCACGGGTTCGCCAAATAGTACCGAATCTGGAATAACCGAAAATTCTAAAGTTATCTCTTCATTCTGTAAAGGTAATAGCTCTAAATTAACCACAGTCGCTTCGCCTGCTTTTACTTCAACGGCTTTTACAACTTTTTGAAATCCATCTTTTTCACCGGATACAAAATATGCACCCACAGGCAAGAGGTAGGAAGATTCCCGCTCCTCTGATTGGGCAACAGTATTTTCATTCACATCTTTTACAATAACCATCGCAGAATCTTGGTCTATTGTAACCACCAACTCACCTTCATTCGCTGGGATAGGTTCCAAAATAGCCTCGACACTGTAAAACTGTTCTTTTTCAATGAATATTTGCTCGGCATAAAGCTGAAAGCCCTCTTTCGCTACCCTCAAAGCATGCAATCCAATCTGAATTTCTTCATTCTTATAAGGCGTCGTTCCTACTAATTGACCATCTAAATAGACCTTGGCAGGATCTAAGCTCTCACCATTGGCTTGGATTGCCGTTACCAATAGGGTGGCATGCTGATCTGGCGCCAGTGGTAATTGGGCTTTGCTGCAGCCCAATATGAATAACGCCAGAATGAACCATAACTTCTTCATAGTCAAACCTCCGTGTTTGACATGACTTCTAAGAAAATTCCAAAAATTCAGAATTCAAATCAGATTGATGTTCAGATCAATTGATGTTAAAGTTTAATACGATGGTACTACCAAGTCGCCAGTGATTGCCATTTACTATTGAGTCGACATTTGAATAAGTGATGGTCGGGTTGACTTCAATAAATCCATGAGTCAATACGACACCAGCAGCAGCACCAGTGGTTTTCAAGGACCAATTATCTGTTTTGGTAAAAAATTCCCAGCCGCGGAATCCCCCCATCGTGAATCCGTAAAGATCAGATTTCATATATTTTATGCCGACGTAAACAAATGACTCTGCTTGATTGCCGTTAGCGCTGGAAATATGCCAGGGGGTAACGCCACCTTGAACAACAAAAGCAGTCTTTCCGGTAATAATGCTCAGAGCAAGGGACGGGGATAAAATGCTTGCATGGCCTCCGGAATGCCAGCTCCACAAACCGACCTGTAAGCGCCAGTTGAAATTGCGACCCTCTTTCACAACTACTCTTGTGTGACCATTGTAACCATTCTTAGCATCTGTCACAAACGCGGGCTTCAGACTCTGTAAATCGCTTTTGACTTTGGCTAATTCCTGATTCAAATTATCATTCTGTTGCTGAAGTTGCTTTAGTTCCACCGTGTATCTATCGGGATTCGTATTCTTAGTCCAGATTACTTTTACACCAGCAATGTTATCATGTGTGATTCCTACGTTTCCACGCCCGTATCGCGCTCTCAGAGCACGGGCTCGGCTTAGTCTTTTGGCATCGTTCCAAGCCTCTGATATCTTAAGATTGATATAACCTCCATTGAATACCCACCGTAATGAATCAGCAGCACCGAGAAATGTTACTTCTACACTTTCATCCTGCATTAGACTATCTAATGTCCCTAAAGCTTCTTGATCAATTAGTGGGTCATTGAGGTCTGAACTACCGGGATTGAATGTCTTGATCCAAAGAACTCCGGATGTTTGAGGAAAGACTGTACTAAATAGTACAAGCGATAAGCTAAATACTAAAAAATGTGTGAGCCTTTTCATAATTGCACCTTCCTTTGTTTACATTCATGTCTTCCTTGACGGACTCGCTTGCAGGATTGCAATTATCGTGCCAAATACATACAAAATGAGCTAAGTTCAATAGTGTCAATGATATATATATTCATAAAAACCATTCCAAAACTGTACATTTTGGATTACTTTCACACTATTAGTCTTTTTTGATACAACAACTTAGCATAAGAATAATCAATTACAAGTTAGCAACTTAGTGTATCAAAAGAGCCTCGCAATGTTCAAACAAATTTGAGTAAATTATCCTTTCCAATTAAATTTTGTTAACAACACTGGCTTTTATGGGAAAAATTGTTATATTCAAAATGGAAAAAATTATGATATATGCATAAAATATAGAATTTTTAATCATGTAAGGAACAACATCATGACTACCCTCCTCATTGCAGACGACGAGCAAACCTTTTTAGACTTTATGGTCCGACTTCTCCAGAAAGATCATCAACTTCTCATAGCTCGAAACTGGAATGAAGTTTTAGAAAAGTTTGAATCGAATCTTTGGCGGCTAAATGTGACCATCTTAGATGTGAACATGCCTGGCCTGAGTGTGGATCCGTATGCTATGGTGGAGAAACTGCTTAAATCCAACCCGGCGGTTCCTATGATAATCATTTCAGGTCAAGATATTGTGCTCAGGCATGAATTCCTGAAGATGGGTGTATTTCAGTACCACGGCAAACCTATCGATATGATGGATTTGAAACTCACCATCCAAAGTGCTTTGGAATACAATCGGGCCCTCAGAAAGCTTGAAAATTACGATAAAAATAAGCGGGACGAGGTTAAGTTTTATCAAAAATTATTAAATATTGAGCTGCCTGAGTTACGCGAGCGAATTGAAAGTCACGATACTGCCACGAAGAAGGCTCCGATATTAATCCGTTCTGAACCCGGAACCTCACCTCATATGTTAGCAAAAATCATTAGTAGAGAGATTGATGGCAATTTATTGTTTGAAAAAGTCTGCAGTGAATCTCTAAGAAACCTCATTCCTCACAATTTACAAAATGGCGATACTCTCTATTTAGAAGGCATCGAACATTTGGGTCGCGAGGAGCAAGCCTTCCTTTTGCAGACCGTTCAGAATTTGAAATCGAACAACAAAGCTAATGGTAACAATATGCCGCAATTTCGAGTTATCGCTTCGATTTCAACACAATTAGATAATGAGCTACTCGATAATCCAGAACTTTCTAATCTAGTAGACCAGTTGACAGAAGTCGAATTTCGAATTGAGCCATTACGACACAGAAAACATGAATTAAGAAATATTATATCTTTGGTGCTGGATAGAAAGAAGAAAGAAAAATTTTCAAAACCACAATCAATATCTGAAGAACTTTACAATCTCTTCTTGGAATACAACTGGCCATTAAATTTCACCGAGTTAGACATAATCATTGAAAGTCTATTGTTAACGTGTTCAGAGCCAATACTTTTGCCCAAACATCTTCATCAATTAGATTTCTCGGATCTCCCTAATTCCAAATATCCCACGTTGGATGAGATGGTAGACGAGCACATTAAGAAGGCTCTTAGGTTAACTATGGGCAACAAATCCAGGGCTGCCAAAATGCTGGGAATTACTCCGAAAACGCTATATTCAAGAATCAGGCATTAAGCAGCAGCCAAGCCCATGCTTAATATTTTACGATATGCCAATTCGCCATTAAAATCCATATAGATAAGTTGTCTTAATCCCTTCTTGCTATATATTCTTCACACTATTCATTACAAATGGAGGTACCGACACAACGCAGGCGAACATGAGTATTTTTCTTTCTGTACACAGGTGCCGCCTTTACCTGCTTCATAACGTATTTAAAGTTTAATACTGAACTGAAATAGGCTTCATATAAATCTTGATTGTTTGACAAAAAACTATTATCATAGCTAAGCAATCCTTAGAATTGTTGACATCCGTTCCTATGCTTTAGTTAAACGATTAAGATTTTGAGTCATGAAAACCCAAGATTCTGAGCCTGAAAAAACCATTCGTTTAGATAAGTGGTTAAAGATCAGCCGAATTTATAAGACTCGAGCTTTGGCCACACGTGCTTGTGAAGATGGAAAAGTTAAGGTGAATGATAAAAGAGCCAAACCGGCGCGAATGATCAAAATTGGAGATCAGATTACCATTAAAGTCCGAAGCAAGTATCGCACTTTTGATGTGTTAGACATCGTCCATAAAAGCATTTCCAACAAAGACGCCAAATTTTTATATGTAGAGCACACTCCCAAACTTTCTGAAGAGTCCCAAGAGCTTTATGAACTATTGCAGGAGTGGGATCGGGCAGGCAGAAGAAAATTTAAAGGCAGGCCAACAAAAAAGGAAAGAAGAGCTTTAGAAAAACTTCGAGGCTATTGATTAAGGATATCCCTATAATTTGATTACCTAGTCGCTATTTATTGGAACGGCTTTCCCACCCAAGAGTCTTACATCAGAACGTTGATAAACAGCCTTCCCTTTTAATTTCTTGGCGGGATTTCTGAGTCCGAAGGTATGTGTTCGTCCGCCCCCAGCTACACCAGCTTTGCTTCCTTCATATTTCCAATCCTGCTTTTCGACGAAGACCACATCCACACGCCAAATAGTAAAGGGACGATTTTTTTCAAGAGAACATGTGGGGTCTATCAAGTAACGCCATATGATATACCAACCTGGATGATCATAATGAGACTGTACAGCCCATGGACGCTTGCTAGCCTTGCATTCAAGCGATTCTTGCGGCGATGGATTGTCACCGCTACCCCTCTTTTTTAGATCTGGAAAGCGTTGTTGTGCGACATCTACATGACGGCTCTTTTCATATATACTATTGGCATCAAGGGCTTTAGTTGCATAAATTCCTACAAGAGCGCTAAAAACGTTAATTTGCTCAAAGTATAACTCAACCAACTCGGCGAGTTCTCTTTCAATGTAATCTATTGTCTTTCGTATCGAGGTTATGGTCAATCCAGAAGGCAATGACACTGTGGAATTGAAATCATTTTTTCGGGCCATTAGAATTAACCTCGGAAGGTGAATACGCTGCCAATTGGGGGATTGATCTCTGAGCCATTTTATAATATTCAGGATTGATCTCGACGCCTATACTCTCTAATCCACAAGCTGCAGCCGCTGCAATTGTTGAACCAGAGCCCATGAAAGGATCGAGAATAACTCCTTTCCCTAAAGGTAGTGATGCATATACAATTTGTCTAAGAAATTGTTGTGGCTTTAGTGACGGATGAGGCGCTATCTCTCGCTCTACTCTCCGTGCAGGTGAAGAGTAAATCAAGTCTTTGAATGGTTCTTCAGCAGAAATACGGCGAAGCCCACCAGTCCACCATTTGCGAAGATTATCTTGAACCCGTCCCTCACAAGGCTTACGGAACAACCCCCAAGGCTCCCAACAGGATTTCGGCATTACAGATACCTCTTCAAACTCTCTATGAGCGTTTTTTGGTCTGTCACCACCGCGTAAAGTATGAACAACTCTAATGATCTCTCCGCGCTTTTCAAAACCGGCTTCTATGAATGGTTCATAAACAAGATAGGAAACTAAGGGATTAGTAGCGATGAAGACGTGAGCACCGGGGACAAGTACTGACATAAGGCTGACTGCTAACTTAACAAAAAACGAACGGAGGGCTTCCTGGTCACCTTTCGTAAGTACTGTGAATCTTGGCAGTGGTCTTCGTTGACAACCGTCAAAGTTGGGAGGGATGCGCCAAACTCCACCCTGTCCGGTTTTCATTTTTTCAAGTTGTTTAGTCGTATACTCTAAAAGGCCATATGGTGGATCAGTAACAACTGCATGGATGGAGCAGGGCTTAACTTTTGTTAACCATTCAAAGGCATCACCTAGAAAAATTTCATATGAGCCAAGAGTGCTGGGTAATATCTCTTTCATATCAAAAAGAGTTGGAAGAGACTTGTAATTTAGTCT
>JBHIAW010000082.1:0-13051 GCA_046758765.1 bacterium | reverse complement strand
GTGATGCTTTCAAACAATGAATCACTTAATCTTAAATTAGGTCACATTTATTTTCGTGGTAATCTTTCTAAATCTTAGCACTTAGTAAACAAGGTTCGTTCGGACGTTGATTCAAAAAAGATTCTTCATCGCTTCGCTCCACAGAATGACAATCTTGCGCTGTAGTGGTATGTATTAATAGCGAAACATGAGCAGAACATTGTACAAGGAATGCGTATATGCTGTGATGCCATAGCCTCTTACAATAAAGAGTAAGGATAAAACTAGCCCAGAAAAAAACCGAAATAGAAAAGTATCTAAACGCAACGGTTCTCCGAAAATATCCAAATAATGTGTAAAAGCAAAAACTAACGATCCAAAAAATACCGCCACGGGATAAGAAAAAGCGTTATCTTTGTGAAAAACCTTGCTGAATATTAGAACCGTAATTGAGATAAAGACAAATCGAAAAAAGAACTCTTCGTACACTCCTGAGCCTAAGTGTACAATTAGAGCGGCTACCTTGGACTGATTCAAGCCATTAATCTGTGGAGTGAGAAAGAACCCGGTAAAGCCCCCGACTACAACGCCAAAACAGAGGGCATAAAACAAGCTCTCCAACAACATGTAAGCAAAATGAACAGGCCTAAGCTGAATTTTGGCAAGGCTCTTAACTCGAAGGCCAAAATATATAATCAATAACAACAATGGCACGGCTACACTTTGCCATTCAACAATGCCCAGACCATTCAATCCTTTTTTTAGAAGCAGGTCTGTACCTGTCCTAAAGTGCCCTTGCCAACCGTGATTAATTTCATAAGCTGAAAACTCATAAAGCAGCCACAGCGGTGTAACAAACATCAAGCCAATTACTGGATTTCGAGTAAGAGACCAGTATTCATTTCCGAAAATAGGTCTCACAAGACGCTTAACTTTGTTAGGTTACAGTTATGAACCCGTCTGACGTGCCGCACCTAAACGATTCCTAACGCTGACAATTATAAGTACCAATTGGTGCACAGGTTCCGCGCCACTGCCAGCAATAAGACCAGTTACAACCAAGTTAAATAAATTGGCTGGACCAATCCGATTAGGAAAGATTTCATCGAGAATGCCAAACGTGAAAACTATACAACCAACAATGCCCAAAACCATGCCGCCAATCAAAGTAAATCTTTGAATCTTTAATTTAAACTTCTCCAATTCATCAGGATTATCTTCCAGCTCGTCTTTTTTTTCCTCGATGCCGGGAATCAAAAACATTACAATTTCAATGATTCTTTCAATAACAAGCGCAAAGGCGAGCAGATTCAAGAATGGATTCACATCCATGATTGGATTACCTTGAAAAGTCCTACCAAAAAGCGGTGTCTGAATAATCACAAAAAGCGCGACAAAAGTCATCCAGAACACTAGTCTCCATTTCATCTTAATGTTCATTCTCCCTCCCTCCTGCTTATGAATTTACACAGTAATCGAATACGCAATTCTTGCTAAACGTCCAATGTATTGGCGGATGTTTTCTTCCCTGAAAGCGATGTGAATTATTGAGTAGTTGCTGCCATTGGCTTTGCTGCGGCCATTGAGGGCCATTCAATATATTAATTCGCTAAAGAAATGTCAATAGAAATAATCAGAATTTTTTTGTCTCGACTACAGTATGTTCTAACAAGTGAAATTTGTTGAACCGTGTCAACTTACTCAAATTAGTTCGGTTAAGAATTCGTCTAGTGCTATAAAAAGCTTGATTAATTAGGTGAACTTTTTTAAATTTTAGCCATTAAATTGAACTATTATTTCCATGGCCACATGTCCAGCGTAATTCTGAAAAACGTTTATAAAATCTTTCACAAAGATATTGTTGCGGTAGACAATTTCAACGTCAACATTGAAGAGAAAGAATTTGTAGTTCTCGTCGGTCCTTCAGGTTGTGGCAAGTCGACCACTCTAAGGATGATTGCGGGACTTGAAGAAATAACCAAAGGCGAGTTGTACATAGGAGACAGGTTAGTTAACAACGTTCCTCCAAAAGACAGAGATATTGCCATGGTTTTTCAGAATTATGCCCTGTATCCCCACATGACCGTTTTTGAAAACATGGCATTTGGTCTCAAGTTGAGAAAATACGCCAAGCAGGAGATAAAGCAACGTGTAGAACAAGCCGCAGATATTTTAGGAATTCGAAATTTGCTGGAGAGAAAACCCAAGGCCCTATCAGGTGGGCAGAGACAGCGCGTTGCTGTAGGGCGAGCCATTGTTAGGAATCCGAAGGTGTTTCTATTTGACGAGCCCCTTTCAAACCTGGATGCTAAGTTACGGGTTCAAATGCGCACTGAAATATCAAAACTGCATACCCGACTGAAAACCACCATGATTTATGTGACGCATGATCAAGTTGAGGCTATGACCATGGGAGACCGAATCGTGGTTATGAAAGATGGAGTAGTACAGCAGATTGATACTCCCCTCAATTTGTACAATTTTCCAAAAAATAAATTTGTGGCAGGTTTTATTGGTAGTCCTGCCATGAATTTACTAAATGGGAAAATTAGAAGGGATCACGGTATTTGGCTTGATGAAGGAAACTTGAAACTAAAGCTGCCATCGAACTATGAGAGCAAGATAGGAAAATATGTTGACAAGGAAATCATTTTTGGAATTCGACCCGAAGATATTTATGAATCACAAGATTCGTATGAAAATAAGGAACTAGCAGAAGCTACATTAACTGTAGAAGTTGTAGAACCTATGGGGAATGAAATTTATCTTTATGCCACTACAGGATTAAATCCTATCATTGCGCGATTAAATGCCAACTTCAAGGCTGCGTCTGGCCAGCAGATTACCTTATTTTTTGACATGACCAAAGCTCATCTTTTTGACTTGGCAACAGAAGAATCCATAACAATGTAATTTTACTTACCTATTCTTGGATTGCGTTCGAAAGAGAATGGATTAGAATGGATTCCATAGAAAGTTCTTTATCTTCCCTTAAAGAAATATTTACTGCTTTCAAACAGTTTGCATCCAAGTCGAAATAATTGTCGGCAATTTTTGTGTTGAAATCAGAATCGACTCGAACAGATTTTGCAAAATGGGAGGAACATAATTTCAGGACATATTCTCTCTCATTAATTTTCTCAAGGTTCTTCTGGATAGTGGCTTTAGGAATTCTTAGGTGTTTGATCCTTTCGAAATACAATCTATTCTCAGATACTATTTCACTTCCGACTAATAGTTCCGCTTTCAAATACTGACAAGCGGTCGAATTCATTTCTAATTCCAGCCGGTCAAACTGACAGCCCATAATTGCAGAATTCTCACTTATATTCAATTGCATTTTTTTTGAAAAGTAACTTTCTCCTTCAAAATTTAAGCCTGTCAAGATCAAAGTTGTTTTTAAGGCCTTCACGGTATCATTAATAACCCAGACTTCAATCTTTTCGTTAGTTTCAATTAGAGAAACCAAAAGAGGTGAAAATGCTTTCTTAGCGTAAAAATATGCAGCCTTTGGTTTCAAATTATTGTCGATTAAAGACCAACTGGTCACAGGCCAACAATCGTTGAGCTGCCAAATTAATGTGCCTGAAGTACGAAATTTATTTCTACGCCAGTGTTCGATACAATGCTTCAAAGCTTCTCCTTGAACCACTTGACATTTGTAAATAAAATCTTCAAAAGAAGTTGGCATGTGTAAATGCGCCACTAAAAAACGAAATAGCCTCTCTGTACCTTCTTCTTGTTTATTGTGAAATTCCACAATTTCGCTTTGAGGCCTGCGGTCCTCTGGACCAATTACGCTGTCAAATGTGGTGATATTTGCTGGGGCTTGTAATCCAAACTCTGCTATGAATCTACCATGATCATGTTTTACAAAAGTAAAATCCGCCCAATTGCTCCAGATATCCCACTGGTGATGATTGCCTTCTTTCTCAGAATTAGGGTCGCCACCTCCAAAGGGAGAACTGGGCCAGTACGGTCGGGTCGCATCTAAATTCTTGCAAATATCTGGAATTATTTTGTGAAACAAGTTAAAGCCTGGCATGTCTTTCAATGGTTTTCCCTTGCACCTTTTCCAAATCCATTGGTTCTCATTGTTACCACACCAAAGAACTATACTCGGATGATTCCGCAATCGTTTTATGACAGATTCAATCTCTTCGGTAACGTTTTGGTTAAATTCTTCATATTCTGGATAGCAGCCACAGGCGAACATAAAGTCTTGCCAAACCAGTAGTCCCAATTTATCACACAATTCGTAAAAAATATTCTCCTCGTAAATGCCACCTCCCCAAACCCTCAACATGTTCATGTTGGCGTATTTGGCCAATTTCAAAAGCTTTCTATATTTTTCGCGACCGATTTGAGGGATGAAATTGTCTGCTGGAATCCAATTGGCCCCTTTGCAAAAAATGGGAACATTATTCACTTTGAACAAAAAGGATTTTCCCGGTTCATCCTTTTCCTGAATCAATTCAACCTTTCTAATCCCAAATGTTATCGTTCGTTGGTCTTGTGATTTGTCACCCAAAAATATTTCTAATGCAAGCTCATAAAGATGCTGGTCTCCAAATCCAGCCGGCCACCACAGCTTGGGATTCTCTATCTGAAAAGGAATTGTAAACTGACTATCATCAATTTTCACTCGTTTTCGAATTCCATCCAACTCGACCACGACAGAATATTCCACATTCTGTTTGCCAGCAAACTCGGTTTCTACATGAACTCTTAGATTAGCCTGACTCAATGATCTGCTCAGCCTGGTTTCAACGAAAATATCTTTAATACGGATAGACTCAAAGGCTTCTATGTAAATAGGCCGCCAGATTCCTGCGGTAGGTAACTTTGGTCCCCAGTCCCAACCAAAGGAGTATTGCGCTTTACGTGCGTACACCCGGCATGTTTCGTGGGAGGCTAACATTTTGCCATATTTCTCTTCCAGGCCTCTCACCTGGGCAACTGGCGAATCAAATCTAATCTGGATTTCATTCTTACCAGGGACTAAACAATCTTTGATGTCAATGCGATGGCTAATGAACATATTGGCTGTTTGAGCCACTTTTTCCCCATTTAAATAAATAGTGGTAAAGGTATCCAACCCCTCAGCAACCAGATATATAGCATCCAGCGATAAGATCTGTTCTGGAACTTCAAAATGTCTCCGATATATCCAATTTGCTTCTGCTACCCATTGAACTTTGAGTTCATTGTCACGATGAAAAGGGTTCTCGATTTTGGCGTTGGCCAATAGGTCGGTATGGACGGTTCCAGGTACATCAGCTTGCATCCACTGCTTGCGTGAAAACAGCCCTTTTGGAACTTTGGAAATGTTGGGTGTCTCCCAGTCAACATTAAACTCCCAAGTGCCTGTTAATTCTATTATTTTTTTCGCCGTAAACTCCTAATTCAAAGAATACATTCTGACTTCAATGAGAAGCCTGAGTTCATTATTCTATTATCCCGAAAACCTTTGTACCCTAATCTTCAATTGTTTGCTGAGAGAGCAGAAAACCGATCAGCGATCCTGCTTGAGAAAATCAAGCAGTACATCCAACTTAGCAGTCGCCAGTGCCATGCATGTATCAGCCGCGCCATAATACAGATATAATTCCCCTGTTTCATCGTTCACTATCGCACCGCAAGGAAACGTTGCATCAGGGACATCCCCTCTACGTTCATACGGTTCCGTGGGGCCAAACACCCACTGTTTCCCACGTCGAATCACTTTGCTCGGGTCTTCTAAATCCAATAGGGCTAGCCCAAGGCGGTATATGGAGCCCGAAGCCGTTATGCGTACCCCATGGTAAATGATGAGCCAACCTTCCTGTGTTTCAATAGGCTGGGGGCTTAATCCAATCTTGTAGGCATCCCACCAACCACCCGATTGAGCTTCCATAAGAAGGTGGTGTTGCCCCCAGTGAATCAAATCTGGCGAATAGGCAATCCACATGTGCGCAGCTTCATTGGGTCCCCCAAATACAGGGCGATGAATCAAAGCCCATCGATCATTAAACTTTCGAGAAAAGAGCGCCGCGTCCTTATTCTCAGGATGTGTTATGGCACCTAAACGGTCAAACTTCTTAAAATCACTTGTTGTTGCCAGAGATACTAGCGGGCCATTTTTGGAATATGAAGTATAAACCACCGCATATTGTTGCAATTCTTCCAAATAGGTAATGCGTGGATCTTCGATCCCCCAAATTTCCTCAGGATAATTATCAGGATCAGGCATAAGGGTTGGTTGAGGGTCAATTTGCCAATTAGTTAAGCCATCTCTGCTTCGTGCTACGGTCAAATGCGATATTCCCCGCATATCCTCTACTCGTACCAAAAGAAGGGCATCCCGATCAAACTTCGTTGCTCCCGCATTGAAAACCGCATTAGCAGGATAAGGCCAAACATTGGCAGTCAAAATAGGATTATCTTGGTAGCGTTCAAATAGAACAGTTGGATCTTGAATATTAGTCATCAAAACTTCCTCCTCTATCAATATGACTATGATTGGTAGGCCAGAATTTGTTCGACCAGAAAAACAGCACTATTCATGGCCGAGCTAAATACTGGTCTAATTTGCTCTTAGCAATGGAATTGGCTTCGACTTCAAGAATTGAATAAAGAGCCTCGATGGTAGACTCCGCGCCAGAGTTTCGGTTTATCTCTGTTTCTGAAAGGATGCCGTCAAAACAGCGTCCGGTTTTTGGATCATACATTTGTACTTTCGCAGGATTATTTCCAAAAAACCAGGTGACCAGTTCGCCCGCCAGTTCAGCAAATCGATCTTCTTTGGTGATCTCAAATAACCTTAGAGCCCCTACAACCGTGGGGCGAACAGCGTAGGCGATCTGTGAAAATTTGTCCGCTTTTTCTATCCGTATCGTGTCTTCATGAAGAAACTTGAATTCGCGCGGAAACTCTTTATTCATCCAAAACGGATAAAAGAAGCTGGCCTCTCTCATGGCTGCTTTCTGAATGTCCTCATCCTCAATAATCTTACTAACGTATGCTAAAGCCTGCGTTTGACTGTTGCCCCAACCGTGCCAGACGTTGTTCCACGATAAGAAAAGACCGTAAGGGAATGTGTGTTCGTCACCCATCTGCATCTCAATTAAACCTTTAGCAAAGGTCTTTAAATAACCTTTAAGCTTTGAATCACCCGAAGATTCTGCATAGGCGGCTAACCCCAGCATGAGTTCCGAGGTAGCATCAGCCGCAGAATTGTAAAGCAGCCATTTGGGGGCTTTGAAGCCATTCATCTCTTCTATTTTAGGATAATGTGCCAGCAGAGTATCAATATGCACAAAAGTCTTTCGAATGTGTTTTTCTAATATCGCTGCATAAGAAGGGTGCTGTTCACTAAAGACTCTGAAGCCTTCGCCCAAGGCCCACAGACCGCGTGCCGCCCACCAACCGAAACTTTTATGACTGGTCTTTCCTTCTCGGTTTATCGAATGGTCTGTAAAGATAAAGTTGTAGAATTGGCCATCTGCGTCTTGCATGTACCGACAAAAATCTAAAAGTTTGCGTGCGCGGTTTAAGCTACTGGAATCACCCGCAATTTCAAAATGCCGAAGATAGACCACCGCTGCCCGTGCGGCATCGTCTACGCACGCAATGCCTTCATCGTCAGCGTCAACCCAGCCGTAATCTGGATATTCGGAATAGATATGGATGATGGCCATTTCTCTACCTTCAATAACGACCGGTTCATAAAGATGATTTAGATGGGTTAGATTAACCAACTTTAGTTCTACATTTAGCCGCAATGATTCATTTTTGCAGCTAAAAAATGGAAGTAGAAACGCAAATACGAGAAATTGTCTTAACATGCTTAGCTCAACTGGTCCCAACCAGCCTCTAAATCCAGTCCATATTTATTGACCTTAACATAGCGCGCTAAAGCGCAAGTGAATAGTGAAAAGTAAATAGTGAATAGTCCCAACCCAACTAGTTTTTATGAGATTATTAAGACTTTTGCAAAATAAACGAAGATTTAACTCTCAACAGAACCAGCGCGGTAGAGCCAACTTTATTGAAAGATTGTTAATTTCTTACTCTTAACTTTTCTGGCAGCCAGGAGCCAATTGGCCGTTCACAATACACACACAGTCACACACTGCAAAAATCCGCGTCCTTGCCTACTGTCAACTGCCTACTGCGTACTGAGCTTAGCACTAGTTTGACTGTTGTTCCTAATTTTCTTGCTAAAAAAACAATACTTCGATTTACTTAAGTCCTGTCGTAGCCATGCTTTCAATGAAGTATCTTTGAAAAAATGCATAGGCCAGGATGACCGGCAGTGCCAAAAGCGTTGCCGCCGCCAACTGCACTCCAAGCTGGGATTCCGCTTGCCCTCCGACTGCAAAAATAGTGACGAGCTGCGGCATAGTCATCAAATCACGTTCACGAATTACTATAAGGGGCCAAAGCACTTCATTCCAGATGGTCATAAACGTAATAATGCCTACTGTAATTAATGTCGGTAGTGAAATTGGCCAGACTATTTGGAATATTATACGAAATTCGCCGCAACCGTCTATGCGGGCGGCGTCAATAACATCCTGCGGAATACTTTGAAAATATTGTCTAAACATGACTATTCCAAAGGCGCTTACCATCCAGGGAACGATCAATGCTAAATATGAATTGACCCAACCGAATTTCACCATAAGAATATAGAGAGGAATCAAAGTAATTTGCAGCGGAATCATCATGGTGAATAAAACCAGGTAAAAAATAACATCCCGTCCCCAAAAGCGCAGCCGGCTCAGGGCATAACCAATAATAGAACAAAAAACCAGCGTTCCAGCGGTTACAGTTAAAGCCACAAAAAGGCTGTTTAAGAACGCCCGAAAAATGGGAATTTTTTCAAAGACCTGTGCGTAACTGTACAAGGAAACTTGCGAAGGGATGATATTAAAGCTGCCAATTTCTCGTTCAGGTCGAATGGTGGCTGAAATCATCCATAAAAAAGGATAAATGAACAATCCGGTCCATACCAGTAACGACAAATAGAATAATAATTTTTTCATACTAACTTACACCGATTCCTTCTCTACAAATTTTCGTTGAATTAAAACGACCATTAAGACGATAACCGCAAAGCAAAATCCCAGAGTAGCGGCGTATCCCATATGATAGAAGTAGAACCCTTGATTGTATATGTAAAGCACTGCTGATAGAGTTGAATTCATGGGTCCGCCTCCGGTCATAATATACGGCTCGATAAACAAGGCGAATCCGTTGATGGTAGATAAGACAACCACCAAAAACACGGTCGGGTTGATCATCGGCAGGGTAATTCTGGTAAATTTGTACCAGTGGGAAGCCCCTTCAAGGTCCGCTGCCTCATACAAATATCGTGGCACGCTTTGCAAACCCACAAGAAACAGCACTATATACATGCCCACGTTTTTCCAAGTAGCCATGATGGCAATGCTAGGCATGGCTAATACTGGACTTGTTAGCCACCTTATTTTTGGCAAACCTACTTTCGCTAAAAACAAATTAATGACCCCGGTGTCTTGCGCATACAATTGGTCCCACAAAATGGTTATGACCACACCCGACACAACCACTGGCAGAAAATAGGACGCGCGAAAGAATCCCCGAAATTTGATCCTTTGATTCAATAGCTCGGCCAAAAAGAGAGCTATGATAATTTGCAGGGGAATATGGACAACAAGAAAAGTAAACGTATTGAATATGGATTTAAAGAAAAGATTATCTCGTAAAAGATGAAAAAAGTTGTTCAAACCAACCCATTCCATTTCGGAGACAATATCCCACTTATGAAAAACCAAAATGAGACAGAAGATCAACGGGAAGGCAACAAATAGACTAAAGTGGAGCGCATAGGGTACTACCAGCAAATAACCCATTCGTTCACTTTGCGAAATTTTTGATTTTATGGCTGAAAAAATATTCATGGTCGTCAAAAACAAAGTTTTTCAGAATAATAGAATAATCTTAGGTTTAATCATTTGATTCTTAAGCGCCTATTTCCGCAAAATCAATTCTGCTCGTTTTGCCGCATCCGCAACAGCTTCTTCCGGGGGTTTGGCCCCGTAAACCACGCAAGCTTCATATTCTTGGGAAATGGCATTAAAAATCTCCTTGAGATCCTTGGACAAATCTGTGCCTCGGACATGTTCAGCTTGTTTGGCAAAGGTCATCATTTTGGGATTTTTTTCAAAATAAGCTCGAAAAAGCGGGTCACTCAAAATATTTTTTCGAACGGGCAGTTGATTAGTCATCTTTAACAATCGGGTGTCGTTTTCACGAGAAATCATGAATTTAACAAAAGACCAAACCGTTTCCGGATTCTTGTTGGTTTTAAACATCACGATATTCTTAAAATCACCATAAGTATAAACCGGGCCGGTTAACGTATCGGGAACCGGCACCGGCGCGAAGTCGTATTCAAATCCCTTAGGTTTAAATTTTTCAGCATGTTTGATTTCCCATGGCCCGGTAAACCGGATGGCAACTCTTTCTGACAAAAACGGATCGACGCGGCCCTGATATTTCTCCAATGGGAAATACCCCTTTTTATACATACCTTGGATAAAATCAAAGACCGTTACCGAAATCGGATTATCAAAATATACTTTGCCGTTCTTCAAAAGCGTTTGCCCCCCTGAAGCTGCAATATAAAAACTGTAGTAATCAAAAAATCGCTGGTACCAGGTAACCCGAATGTCCATCAAAGCCATATATCTGTCGGTGTAGCCGTCACCATCCAAATCTGCTGTAATAACCTTTGCCTGCTCTTCAAATTCCGAATAGGTCCTTGGCGGATTCGGGAAACCATTCTCCGCCAGCATTTTCTTATTGTAAATCATCATGATGGGATTGGTCTTCCATGGAATCTGATATACCTGACCATCCTGAGACCGGGCCTCCTCCAAGATCTCTTCTTTTACTCTGGAACTCATGACTGAATCAAAATCGGCAAACTGGCTGAGTGGAACCAAGGCCTTGGCATTCACGTAAAGCTGCACGTCTCCAGGCCACATGTTCGAATAGACATCTGGAGGCGATTTTCCCACCACGGCCGCTAAAATCACTTCTTCGCTGGACTGACCTTCAGGAACGGGCTGATGTCTAACCGGAGCTTCAGGATGTGAGCGATTCCATTCTCCAACCACCTCTTTTGCTAAGTCGATTTCGTCTTGATTGTTGGCTGACCAGTAGATCAACTCTCGTTCCATATCCCGCTTTGAATGACCCCCACAACCGCAGGCAGTGATAAAACTCAAAAGGATTAGAACTGTCTTCTTATTTTTTATCCACATATTTTATTTGTCGTTATATCAAAATCGTAAGAGATAATGATCACTAATATTAATTTTATTGAATCTACACCACTTTCGTTGAGGTCTGAGATTGCTTTTTCTTGACAATGCAATCATGAGATGGATTTTTGCTTTCGAATCGCATTTTTCCACCAAAAAGGTATTAACGCCAAGGCTGCAATAATACAAAGCCAGGCCCATAAGCCCGATTCCATTGGCGGTCGTATCATTAGCTTCCCGACGCCGACCAACATCAAAAAAAGCGATAATGCAGCGAGCACTGTCGTTTTAGACTCCTTAACCAAATTTGCCACCGGACTTTGAGGAATATCACCTGCTGCTGTGGCGGTTTTACGCCAAAAACCCAGCGGCTTAACGCGTTTATAAAACTCAACTAAAATATTCTCTTCTGTGCGAGGTGTAAAATAGGTGACGGCAATCGCAGCCGCAGTAGATGTCAAAGCCATTAAACCCAGGCGTATCCATTCTTCATTGGCCACCACAAGCAAGATTGGGGCAACGATGAGGGATACGGCCATTGCCGCCAGCTCGGAGAAGAGATTGATGCGCTCCCACAGCCAGCGCATGACCAGCACAGAGCCCATACCGGCGCCAAAGAGCAACGAGATGTACCATGCAGTTTGGATCGAGCCTAAATTGGCCATGATGATAAGGGCTATGACTAAAATCAAAATGTTGGAGAGCCGGGCGGCCAACACCAGTTCATGGCTCTTAGGCTCACGTTTTAGCCAATGATTGCTGATTAGCCTCTTGTAAATGTCGTTGCTCCAGTAACTTGCTCCCCAGTTCAAGTGGGTGTCAATGGTCGAAGCCAGCGCGGCAAGCAAGCCCGTCAGCATCAGACCGCGAATGCCAACAGGCAGCATATCATTAATTCCCGTGACAAACAAAATTTCTCTCGACGCGGCAAATTGGTCACCACTGGCGCTTTCCGGTGAAAAAGGATAGATCACAAGCAAACCGACGCCGATGACCAGCCAGATTAGACTACGCGCGAAGATCTGCATCCAAGAGAAGACCATGGCGGCAATCCGTGCATCCTTATCGGTGGCACAGGCCATGGAGCGCTGGGCCAGATAGCCGGTGCCATCGCTATTCATCTGGAAAAACCATTGCAGACCGATAATAACAAGGAAAGGCAGAATGGCTTCTCCGGCGCCGGGTGCAAAAGAAAGCAATTTACGGGACACTACCGCTCCATAGATATCAGTCACTTTCTCTGCCAGGGCACCAAGACCACCGACATGATCGATGACAATAAAAGCGTAAACCAGCGTGCCAATCATGGCCAGGCCGAACTGCATCACATCTGTTGAAACAACGCTGCGCAAGCCGCCAGTTGTGGAATACAACGCCGTAAAGCTCAAAATTGCCAGGATGCTGATGAGGTTATTTGTTGTGACCACAGCGGGGTCAAGACCTATTACGCTTCCACCGAGAGAAAGCCCAAGGCCCCTTGTGATCGCAAGAATAACGTCATAAAATCCCGCCGGCAGCCATTCATGCCAGGGTAAAAAAACTTCGGCAATGCGCATGGCAGCCACCAGCACCATAGCCATGACCACACAATTGATAACTGTACCGTAGTACACGGCTTTGAGGGCGCGTAATGGCAAAACACCTTTACCGCTATAGCGAATTTCCGTGAGCTCCGCGTCGGTTAAGACACCTGCTCGACGCCAGGCAGCCCCGAAGATGAAACCCATCATTAAAAATGCGATGCCATAAATCCACAAGCGCCAAACCAGAAAAATCCC
>JBHIAW010000081.1:0-13114 GCA_046758765.1 bacterium | reverse complement strand
CACAGTTTTACCCCACCGAGTCATTAAGTCATTCAAGTCATTTGCCTTCGGCGTCGTTATTGAGAGGTGCGAAATTGATTTTTCAATTTGCATTTTGCATTTCTCGATTTGCAGTTGCGGCTCCGCCGCGCTATGGTAAATTCAATCTTTCAATTTGAGTAGCTTTACCTGAGACGGGTTCTATGGTAATCACGGCACCACAGAATTTTAGATTTTCATCCGCTGGCTTATATCGAACAGGCGTTTGATGTAAAAAACGCCTGAGCGCTAATTCTTTCCTGAGTCCAATCACGGAATCAAAGGGTCCGGTCATACCCACGTCTGTAATATAGGCGGTGCCCTCGGGTAATATCCTTTCATCAGCCGTGGGAACATGCGTGTGTGTTCCGATCACCGCACTAACTTTTCCATCTAAATACCAACCCATGGCCATTTTTTCAGCGGTTGCTTCTGCGTGAAAATCAACAATGATCAAATTAGTCTGCTTTTTCATTTTCCTGACCGCCTCTAAACCCTTTCTAAATGGACAATCGATCGAAAACATAAAAGTACGACCTTGCAGATTAATGACGCCTATCTTAGTGCCCTCCTTAATATCAACCACCACGGAACCAATGCCATAGTTACCATCCGGATAGTTGAGAGGACGTAGGATACGACCATTATTTTTTAGTAAGTCAAAAATATCCCGGTTGTCCCAAATATGGTTTCCACTAGTGATTACATCGATTCCCAAGCTGAAATAATTTCTGGCAATTTTTTCGCTAAGTCCTTTTCCGTCACAACCGTTCTCGCCGTTCGCAATGCAAAAGTCTATTTTGTACTTATCTTTCAATCCAGGGATTAATTTGCTCGCAATTTCCAATCCTGGCTTACCGACAATGTCGGCAACAAAAAGGACTTTAATTTCTTTGCTATTCAATTTGTACCAAATTTGGAAAATTATTAGTAACGATTCACCCTGTCATTCAGGAAGAATCTTTTCTGAGTCTACGTCCCGATGAACTTCGCTCACCGCGTGCTTGAATTTACAAAGATTCCTCCGGAATGACAGAGCGGGGTGAATAGTCACAATTAGTATTGTAAATAAATTTAGTAAATAATTAGACAAAATCAAATAGAAATGATATTCCATAATCATTTTGCGTATTCGATAGAGCGATATTCCCGAATTACCGTGACTTTTATTTGCCCAGGATATTCTGATTGTTCCTTAATCTTCTGGGAAATATTCTCACACAGAATTTCGGCTTGTACGTCATCAACTATGTTGTGTTCCACCATGACCCTAATTTCTCTCCCAGCTTGAATAGCATAGGACCTCAATACCCCAGTAAATAAGTTTGCAATTTCTTCCAATTTTCTCATTCGTTTTATATAATTCTCTAACATCTCTTTTTGTGCACAGGGGCGGGAAACGGAAACAGCATCTGCGGTTTGCACCAGAATGGTGATGGGTGAAATAATGTTGACTGCATCAGTGGGAGCTTGTACGGCGATGGCATTTTGCACGATTTCACCTTCACCAAACTTTTTCGCCAATTCCACCCCTATTTCATGAGGCGGAGCATCGCTATATTCATCAGCGGTTTTACCAATATCGTGAAGTAAACCAGCCCTTTTTGTCAGGGCAATATCTAAACCCAATTGAGCGGCCATACCACCAGCAAGGAGTGCGACCTCCTTAGAATGTTGTAATAGGTTTTGACCATAATTGGTACGGTAATGCTGCTTACCCAAAAGACGAATCAATTCAGGATGTATGCCGTGTATGCCAACTTCAAGGAGTACTTGTTCACCTAACTCAAGAATGCGTTCGTTTATTTCTTCACGTGTTTTGGCAACAACTTCTTCAATTCTACCGGGATGGATTCGACCGTCTAAGATTAGTTTTTCCATTGCAATCCGAGCAATTTCCCGACGAAAAGGATCAAATCCAGACAAAATCACCGTTTGCGGTGTATCGTCAATCAAAACTTCTATCCCAGTAGCACTTTCGAAGGTGCGGATATTTCTTCCTTCTCTTCCAATTATGCGACCCTTCATTTCGTCATCTCGAAGATTCACAATCGATACGGTCGTTTCTACTACCTGGTCAACTGCACTTCTTTGAATCGCCTGCAGAATAACCTCCCTGGCCTCACGATTGGCTGTCTGTTTGGCCTGTTCGCGGATTTCCCTAATTTCGTGAGCGGCTTCTTTTTTGGCCTTCTCCAAAATATTCTGCATTTGTATCTTTCTGGCTTCTTCACTTGTTAGGCCAGAAATCTGTTCGAGCCGCACGTTTTCTTCTTGAATTAGCTGTTCTAATTCTTTTTCTCTTTTCGTCAAAGTCTGTTTTTTTGAATTTAGTTCTTTGTTAAGTAAATTTAGCTCCTGTTCCTTTTTGTTTAGAATATCGACTTTTCGGTCTAGATTTATTTCACGAACAGATAGCTGTTTTTCAAGACGATGGATTTCATTAAGTTTAGCTTTGGATTCTCTTTCAAATGCCTGCCTCATTTGAAACATTTCATCTTTGATCTCCAACGTCTTTTCTTGCTTTAAGTTTTCACTCTCGGTTCTGGCTTCTTCAATTAGCTTATTTGCATATTCTGTAGCTTTTGCTATTTTATCACGGCCAAGGTGCTGCCTTAAAAGCCAACCCAAAGTAAACCCGATGACCGCGCTTATAAGGAGGTAGAGTATCCACGTACTAAGCATAATATTCTCCAGAATTATCATCTAACCTTTATTCGTTCATGAAATTGAACCAAGGCTTAGATGGTCAAGTTGCTTAATAGGAAACCGGAAACAGTTGTGCTATTGTGAATAAATAAGACTTTGAAGGGTGAGAATGATGTGAAGCTGATTATCGGGTCTGAATAAGCCCGAATCTAAGAAATCAACCTGCTATTTTTCAAAATCCTCTTTGAGGCCATGGTCTAATAAATCCGACAGGTTCTTAACTTTATCGCCCACATTGGTGAGCATCGATTCTTTTTCTTCCCTTTCTCGGAATAATTCGTCTGTTATGTTTAGAGCTGCAAGAATAGCGACCTTTAGCGACGATTTCGCCAGCGTATTTTGATCTATCTCTCTCATCTTTCTATCAACATATTCAGCGACTTTTTTTATGTACTCAGTATCGGTTTCGACATCGCCCTTGATAGGATACTCTGTGCCATAAATATTGATCTTGAGTATACCGCTGTCCGATTCCATTTAGATTTCGCTATTCCTAATAATTATCTTGAAAAATATTCAAAGTCTTATGTTAGGTCACAAATACTTTTTCCGGTAATGATTATAACTTCAACTGAAGCTCGTCAAGTCTAGATAGCATTTGTTCAACTTTACTCTTGATTTTTTCTTCTTTTTCTTTTCGCAGTGAAGAATTAGCATGCATTTGTTTAACATTTTGGTGTTCTTCTTTCAATTGCTGAATTGTTAAATCCTTTGATTCAGATTCGGTACGAAGTGCCCTATTAAGGTTTCGTAATTCTTGATTTTCCATCCTTAGTTTTTCAATAAGCTCAACTGCTTGATTAATCTTGGATTCAAGGACATCTAAGTCAATCATTTCCATAATATTAACTCCATTCCAGCTTACTCCCTAAGGCGAGCCGAATACTTCTTATGGAGCGCTTTAAGGAGTACTTCAATTTGTGAGTCTACTTCTTTTTCAGTAAGCGTCCCTTTTGAAGAATAAAAAGTTAGGCTGAAGGCAAGACTCTTAAGTCCACTTCCAACTTGTTCGCCAATATATACGTCAAAAAGACGGACATTTTGAATAAACTGTCCACCGTGCAGTCGTATCTCTCGCTCTATATTAGCCGCCGCTATTTGGTTATCCACTACTACTGCAATATCCCGTTTAATAGCCGGATATTTGGGTATCGGTGAATAAACCCGATGCCAATCAACTGCATTCTTAAGCAAAGAAAAATCAAGTTCAAACACGAAAACTGGCTGCTCAATATCAAATTCTTCCAGCAACTCTTTCTTGAGTTGTCCAAAAAATCCTAAATACTTTTTGTCAATCTCCAGATCTAAAGCTTGCCTTTCAGTCAAATCGCTTTTGTGTGGTACATACTCCCAATTTGTAATAAAATTTCTCTTCAATAAAGTGTCCATAGAACCTTTAACGTCAAAAAAATCAACTTGTTTCGGCTTTGATGCCCAATTCGCTTCCGTAGCAAGTCCTGTTAAAGCACCAGCCACTTTGGTTGATTCCAAAATATCGGATTCCTTTTGGGCACAAAATACATTGCCAATTTCGAATATTTTCAAATCTCTATTATTCCGATTCATATTCCATCGGATAACATTTAAGAGTCCGGGAATCAGACTCGGCCTGAGACAACCTAACTCCTCACTTATTGGATTGGTTACTTCGACAATTTCATTACCACTTAAACAAAGCTGGGCATATCGCCGACTCGTCATACTGTAGGTAATAACCTCAGAAAAGCCGCAAGAATTTAATGTAAGCCTCAAATTTCTAGTGAAATTCTCAAGTAAATCCTTAGATTCTAATTGTTCAATCAGCGCGGTTGTATCCGCAGGGATATTATCATAACCATGCACCCTGGCCACTTCTTCGATTAAGTCGGCTTCGCGCGTGATATCCGGTCTAAATGTTGGGACTTCAACTTCAAGGTTCTTATTTTCGCTAATTTTCAATTCCAGACTGCACATCAAGGACTTAATTTCATTCGCAGATATTTTTTTGCCTAGTACGTGTTGAACTCTTTCTGGTCTCAGTACAATTTTCTTTGGCTTAATTGGATTTGGATAAACATCGATGATGCCCTTTGCAATGTCACCTCCTGATAAATCGGCCATAAGTTGAGCAGCTCTGTCAAGGGCATAAATTAGACCATTAGGATCGGTTCCTCTTTCAAATCGTCGTGATGACTCGGTTGAAACATCTAAGAATTTAGAAGTGCGACGAATAGAAACAGGATCAAAGTAGGCGCTTTCCAGAAGAATATTCTTAGTATTGTCAGAAACTTCTGAGTTCTGACCACCCATGATTCCACCTATTGCAACAGCTCTTTCACCATCACAGATCATTAAACAACTTGAGCTTAGGGTATGACTTTTTTCATCTAACGTAGTGAATTTTTCACCGTTGGTGGCAGTCTTGACAATGATCTTTTTCCCTTTAAGTAAATCGTAGTCAAAAGCGTGAAGAGGCTGTCCTGTTTCCATCATCACAAAATTAGTCACATCAACGACGTTGTTAATAGACCGGATGCCCACGGCTTCGAGTCTTTGAGTTAACCACCAGGGTGAAGGCTTAAGTGACACATTGCCGATAAAACGAGCCGTGTATCTCGGACATTTTTCAGGATCTAAAACTTCGATATTGATCAATTCCGTTATCGACGGCTCCCTTTCATTCACCTTTGTTTTCGGCTTTCTTAAATTTACCCCTGCAACTGCAGCTATATCACGGGCAAGTCCGATGACGCCAAAGCAATCGGGTCTATTTGGCGTTACGTCGATATCAATAACCACTTCGCCCTGGCCAAGGACATCTTTTAACTTCCTACCAACTTCAGCATGTTTTTCCAGCACCATGATTTGCTCGCTCCGGCTCGAGATACCTAATTCAGCTTCGGAACAAATCATGCCTTGAGATTCGACTCCTCTTATATTGTTAATTTTAATGGTTTTACCACTTGGTAAACTCGTTCCTTCTGGTGCCACAGGAACCTTTTGACCTACCTGGACGTTGGGAGCCCCACACACAATTGAAAGTTTCTTTTTGCCTATGTCAACATCGCATACCCAAAGATGTTTGGAATTTCGATGATTTACTTTCCTAATGATTTGTCCCACAACCACCCCGTCAAAATCCCTGGATTGATATTCAAGGGCATCCACCTCTAAGCCCAGCATAGTTAAGGTATTTGCAAGCTCTTCAGGGCTATAATTTATATCAACGTAAGATTTAAGCCAATCAATTGTTACTTTCACAATATCTGCTCGAAAAATTAGGAATCAAAATTGGGCCAAAAAGCGCATATCGTTTTCGTAAAAATGCCTAATATCATTGATTTGATATTTCATCATGGCTATGCGCTCCACTCCCATGCCCCAGGCATAACCGGTGTACAGCTCCTCATCATAGTCAACATACCTAAATACCGCCGGATCAACCATGCCGGCACCAGATATTTCTAACCAGCCGCTGTACTTACAAGTCCGACAACCTTTACCGCTACAGATAACGCAAGAAAAATCATATTCTGCACTAGGCTCTGTAAATGGGAAGAAACCAGGACGAAATCGAATTTGCATTTGCGGTCCAAATAGCTTCCTTGCAAAAGCTAATAAAGTTCCCTTCAAATGAGCAAAAGTAATACCTATGTCCACTACCAAACCTTCTACCTGATGAAATTCTGGAGAGTGGGTAGCATCGGGTGTATCTTTTCGAAAACACCGCCCGGGTGCAATGATCCGAATAGGTGGCTTTCTTTTCTCCATGGTTCGAATTTGCACTGGAGAAGTATGGGTCCGAAGCAAATAGCCATTCTTTAAATAGAAGGTGTCTTGTAAATCTCGTGAAGGATGGTCTGCTGGAAAATTTAGCGCCTCAAAATTATAATATTCTGTTTCAGCTTCTGGCCCGGTTTCTATGCTAAATCCCATGCTGGAAAAAATTTCTTTGACTTCATCCATTACTTGCATCAATGGATGTCTATAACCCACACTCGGTGCTATTCCAGGCAGAGATAAATCCACATATTCGCTTTCTTCATCTTTAGAACTTAGAGATGATTTTCTTATTTCAATGTCATCTTCTATCTGCTTTTTCAAGTCATTTAAGACTTGTCCAATTTTGGGCCGCTCTTCAGCGGCAAGCGTACTTAGCTTTTTAAAGTATTGAGCCAGTACACCTTTTCGTCCCAAATACTTAATTCGAAATTCTTGAAGCGCGTCAGAGTCCTTTACTAATTTTAACTGATTCTTAGACTGAACTCCGACTTGTTCTATTTCTTCTAAAATGTCATTCATAGAACTTGACATATTAATTAATTCCGAGCAATCTCTACGAGATTTCTTAATGCTTCCGGGTCGTTGACAGCCATATCTGCTAATACCTGACGATTGATATGCACCTTATTCCTTTTAAGGCCATTTATGAAACTGGAATAATTCATTCCCTCTTGTCGTACGGCTGCGTTGATTCTGGTGATCCATAATCTTCGGAATTCTCGTTTTCTCTGCCTCCTATCCCGATAGGCATATTGTAAGGCCTTGTCTACGCTTTCTTTGGCCGTTCTAATTAATCTGCTTTTGCCGCCCCAATACCCTTTGGCATGCTGAAGAATTTTTTTCCGTCTCCTATGAGATGGGACACTATATTTTGATCTCGGCATATGACCTCCAATACTAAGCTAACATTTTTTTGACTCGGCGTACATCTGATTGAGCAATTAGTGATGACTGCCGCAAATTTCTTTTTCTTTTTCTTGTTTTCTTTGTCAATATGTGGCTTTTATAAGCCTTAAAACGCTTGATTTTCCCAGTACCGGTCAGTTTGAATCTTTTTGCTGCTCCACGATTTGACTTCAATTTTGGCATATCAACCTCAATTATTTTTTAGTTAGATACATAATCATTGTTCTTCCTTCCATCACGGGCTCTCGTTCTATTTTTGCGATATCTTCCAGTTTTTCAGCCATTCTTTGAAGGAGCTCTTTGGCAAATTCCTGATGCGCCATTTCTCTCCCTCTGAATAATACGGTGGCTTTAACTTTATTGCCCTTTTCCAGAAACTTTCGAGCGTGGTTGGTCTTAAAATTGAAATCATGGTCCTCAATCTTTGGCCTCAATCGAATTTCTTTCACGTGTATGACATGCTGTTTCTTTTTGGTCGTTTTTTCCTTTTTGCTGAGTTTATACTTGAATTTGCCGTAATCCATTAATTTGCAAACCGGCGGTTTAGTATCCGAAGCCACTTCCACCAAATCTAAACCTCGGCTGGCAGCAATTTCCAGAGCTTCCGCTATTTTCTTAATTCCAATCTGTTTGCCATCGCCATCTATCACCCTTACGGTCGACGCCTTGATCTGGTCATTAACTCGAATGTTTCTAAGGTTAATTGTGGTAATCCTCTCTCATGTTAGTTCAATGATTTCTGTTGAATTTCATTTTTTATTCTTTTCAAGAATTCATCTAACGTGAATTTTCCTAAATCGCCTTGCTTTCTTTTTCGCACCGCGACTAAATTATTCCTTACTTCTTCGTGACCTACTACTAACATATAAGGTATTTTTTGGGTTTCAGCTTCTCGAATTTTGTAGCTAATTTTTTCACTGCGTTCATCTAATTCTGCTCGTAGGTCCGCAGAAATCAGCTTTTCATACACTTGCTTTCCGTAGTCCAAATATTCATCTGTAATGGCGAGTACGATTACCTGTACAGGGGCCAACCAAACCGGAAACGCACCCGCAAAATGCTCAATCAATATTCCAATAAATCGCTCCATTGAACCAAATGGTGCCCTGTGAATAACCACAGGTCGATGTTTTTGGTTATCACTTCCGACATACTCTAAATTAAATCGCTCAGGCATAAAGTAATCTACTTGCACCGTGCCAAGCTGCCAGTTACGTCCCAATACGTCACGAATTATAAAGTCGAGCTTAGGACCATAAAACGCAGCTTCCCCCAATGCTACATTATAATTTAAATCATGTGCATCGGCTGCTTCCTGAATATCCTTTTGAGCCTTTCCCCAAAGTTCATGGCTTCCGGCATATTTATCAGGATTCTTTGGATCTATGAATGATAATTGAGTTTTAAAGTCCTTAAACCCCAAAGTATTAAATATCAGTTTGATTAAGTCAATAACATCATAAAGTTCACTTTTGAGTTGGTCTTGCCGCACAAACATATGAGAATCATCAACCGTAAAGCTTCTTACTCGTACTAATCCGTTTAATTCCCCTGACTGTTCATACCGATAAACCGTACCAAATTCAGACAGCCGAATAGGTAGGTCCCGGTAACTGTGTGGCTTAGCCGCATAAATTTGGAAGTGATGCGGACAATTCATAGGTTTCAGTAAATATTCTTGCTCTTCAGCCCGAAGAGGCTCATACTGGCTTTCTTTGTAATATGGATAATGCCCACTGGTTTTATACAATTCTATGTTACCAATATGAGGCGTAATAACGGGTAAATAGCCTCGTTTTCGCTGTTCCTCTCGTAGAAAATTCTCCAACGTTTCTCGAATTACGGTTCCTTTAGGCAACCAGAGGGGCAAGCCACTCCCCACTTTCGGGGTAATTAAAAACAGCTCCAGTTCTTTACCTAACTTTCTGTGGTCTCGGCGCTTCGCTTCTTCTAATTGTTGGAGATATTCATCTAATTGTTTCTTTTTGGGAAAAGAAATCCCATAAATTCTTTGGAGCATTTTATTCTTTTCATCACCACGCCAATATGCTCCTGCTATGTTTAACAGCTTAAATGTCCTGACTTTGCCCGTAGAAGGCAAATGCGGGCCGCGACACAAATCTATAAAATCGCCTTCACTATATATGCTTGGGCGCTCATCATCCATATCTTGTAGAAGTTCGATTTTATATCCGTCCCCACGTTTTCTAAATAGTTCAATGGCCTCCTCTTTCGAAAGTTCATCTCGCTGAAATGGTCGATTTGAGTCGATAATCTCTTGCATCTTCTTTTCAACGCGTTCTAAATCTTCCTGAGTAATAGGGGAGTTCACATCAATGTCATAATAGAAACCATTTTCAATCGGCGGACCAACACCAAACTGAGCTTCGGGATAAAGCTGCTTTACCGCATGTGCCATAATGTGAGAAGTGCTGTGCCAATAGGTTTCCAAACCCTCTGGTTCATCATACGTGATAATGCGCAGATTGCCGTCTTCAAAGATAGGCCGGTTTAGGTCAACCAACTTCCCATTGACTTTGGCAGCTACTGCCTTTTCTTTCAGGTTGCGACTGCCAACCTCGTCAATAATCCTTTGCGGTTGTATCCCTTTTGGGTACTCTTTAACACTCCCATCAGGAAAATGAATCTTAATTGTAGCCGATTGTGGCATCTCTACCTACCAAAAATTAGTTGTGGGCGCTACTGGATTTGAACCAGTGACCTCTTGCATGTCAAGCAAGTACTCTAACCAACTGAGCTAAGCGCCCTTAATTAAACCATGCAAAAAAAGCGTGCCACAAACAAAATGGTCACGCTTTCTAATTTTTTTATTTATTGCACAAAAATTTAAAGTTTCCTTGCCTTGTCTAAGTTAAATTAAAACTTGATGTAAGAGATATCACATAGAATCCTCTAAAATTTAAATGTAATAGGAAATTGCCAAAAAGTCAACATTTTTTTTGATTAAGTTACGAATATCAACTCAATTGTTCGCCGCATCTAATACCTGTTCATCAGCATGGTACGAACTTCGAACCAATGGACCAGACTCCACATGGCCAAATCCCATTTGCAAACCCTCTTTTTTGAGAAATTCAAATTCATCGGGAGGTACGAAGCGTTCCACCGGCAAATGATTTTTTGTCGGCTGTAAATATTGTCCCAAGGTTAGAATATCGACATGAACAGCGATCAGATCTCGCATCACCGCAAGGACTTCTTCGGTTGTTTCTCCAATGCCCAGCATGAGACCGGATTTGGTAACCATGCCCATCCTCTTAGCGGCTTTCAACACAGTTAACGACCACTCATATCTTCCCTGGGGCCGCACGGGTCTATAAAGGCGAGGTACGGTTTCGGTATTGTGGTTTAAGATATCGGGCTTGGCACCGATGACGATTCTTAGTGCGGAAATGTCACCTTTAAAATCTGGTATAAGAACTTCGACGCGACAACCAGGAACTTTCAGCCGTATTTGCCTTATGGTCTCGGCAAATATACTGGCGCCTCCATCGGGCAGCTCATCTCGATTCACCGAGGTAATCACTGCATGTGCAAGTCTCATTTTCCTCACAGCCTCAGCCACCCTTCGCGGCTCATCGCGGTCTAAGAAAAGGGGTTTGCCCGTTTTCACCGCGCAAAAGCCACAACTACGAGTGCAGACATCGCCCAGAATCATGAAAGTCGCGATTCTTCGCCCCCAACACTCACCAGTATTCGGGCAGCGTGCCTCCTCACAAACGGTATGCAAACCGTGATTCTCGACGATTTGCTTAACTTCATTATAGCCTTTACCAAAAGGTAGTCGCACCTTTAACCAATCCGGACGCTTTTGACGGGGTCTATTTAAGAGATCATTCTCTACCGTTGCTTTCCACATTTTGTTATCACAAATTTATGCTGTTCGTGTCATAGTTCGTTAAGTAATAAGCTATTTTCTCTAGAAATTGACCAGCTAAGGCACCATCGACAATTCGATGGTCAAACGATAATGAAATATACATCATATCTCGAATCGCTATGGCCTCATTAATGACAACAGGTCGTGTTTGAATCACCCCTACACCCAAAATTGCCACCTGAGGCTGATTAATGATAGGTAAGCCCATTAGACTGCCAAACACCCCCATGTTTGTAATGGAAAACGTACCGTCCTGTACCTCGTCCGGCTTTAATTTTCTACTTCGTGCGCGTTGAGCTAAATCATTTCCAGCACGAGCAATGCCTAAAAGATTTAAGACATCAACGTTTTTTATGACCGGCACAATGAGTCCCTTGTTTTCTAAAGCCACTGCGACTCCAATGTTGATATATTTCTTCCGTATTATTTTATCATCTTTTACTGAGCTGTTCACTAAAGGAAAATCCCTCAATGCTTTTGCACAAGCATCAATAATAAATGGCATGTAAGTTAATTTGAACCCTTCTTTCTTTTGAAATTCCTCTTTGTGCTTTTCGCGGAAACGAACCAGATTGGTCATATCGGCTTCGCTCACAGCAAAGACATGGGGTGATGTTTGGACGCTTTGTACCATATGCGCTGCAATCGACTTGCGTATATGGTCCATAGGAATGATCTCCACTCTGTCATCTGCGAATTCGGGTTGAACTGGCGGCACATAAGCTGGAGCGGGTTCAACTCTCGGAGGAATCACTTTAGTGCGTGTTTTGAGATAAGATAAAAGATCCTTTTTAGTAACCCTGCCATTTATTCCGGTTCCTTCTATGCGCTCTAGTTCTTCGATGCTAATCCCTTCAGCTTTAGAGATGCTTCTCACCAACGGCGAATAAAATTTCCGTCCAGTTCTATCCCTACGAGGAATCGCGGAAATACCGCCCTTTTGAATCTCAGGAAGCTTGATTTCCGGTGCGGGTTCCTCCACTACCGCTACTTTTGATTCCGGTTCTGCTTCTTCTATCTTTTCTTTTTCTTTGGCTTCGGGTTTGGGTTCCGTGCGAATGGGGGCTTCAGCGGCTTCCTCAGCTACTGCTGCCTCACCGCCATCTGAATCTATATAGGCAATCACAGTGCCAACTTGCACCGTTTCACCCTCGGGAAAGAGTATCTTTTTTAATATGCCTTCGTGGGGAGAGGGTATTTCAGAATCTACTTTATCAGTACTAATTTCGAGAATAATTTCATCGCGCTCGACTCGGTCGCCCTCTTTTTTTAACCATTTGATAATGGTGCCTTCTGCAATACTTTCGCCCATTTGAGGCATAACCATGTCCACCTTACTCATTTTTTACCTTTCCAAATTTCTTCTTAATTTAGGATTTTTTCGAATAAATTAGGGTAAGGAAATTCACTCACTTTAACACTCTGAATGTTTTGAATACAACTTTCAGCCTGCTTGATTAGTTCCGTCACGTTAATATTTTTGGAAACAGGTTTATTTAACTTACTCCCTTCTCCGTCATCCATTTAGCAGTTTGTGGGACCCTGAAAGCCACGAGAATCTGTCATTCAGGATGGAATCTTTTTGATTGGCAGAAGATGAGCATGATTGAGGCTAGTTCCCGAACACTAAAAAGATTCCTCCTGAATGACAGTAATGTTCAATTTAAACAAGGTCTTAAACCAGTGAGAAATGTTAGTTAACTAAAAAAACATTTTACAGTTTCAAACTAACCCCCACCCCATCCCGCAGTGGAATAATCGTCGTCCAAAGCTCTTTGGACTCATAAATACTTTTGGTGTACGTCAAAACTCCCTGCG
>JBHIAW010000080.1:0-13315 GCA_046758765.1 bacterium | reverse complement strand
GTTTAGAACATTTGAATTTCGAGTTTTGAATTTGTTTCGATATTCGAGTTTCGAAGCTTAATGTGCGTGAACAACCTTGCAAGTTCAACATATCGACAAAAAATTGTCGATGTACGCTCGCTAAGCACCTAACTGTATTCTCTTTGACCTTTGTGGTTCACACTCTACTCTGGGTCCAATAAAATGAATGGTGAGTAAATTTTTGCTATAAACATTATGAAACTCGGTACTACGTATTACATAGACTGTGCTCATTTTTTGCCTGGCCACCCTAAATGTGGTCAACTGCACGGACACACGTATAAAGTACAAGTCATAATCGAAGGCGAGAACAAAGATGGTATGATTATGGATTTTGCCGACATGAAAGCAGCGGTGGAAGAAATCTTGCGGGATTACGATCACAAATCCCTCAATGATTTTTTAGAATACCCCTCAGTGGAAAATATCTGTGAGATGCTGCAAGCGAACCTTAAGCATCAACTTAAATTTCCGTTTACCATACGAGTCTGGGAAGGTGAAGGTAAGTGGGCGGAGTTGTAATGAAAAAGCTCACCTTTAAAAATAGAACACAGCTAAACAAAATGAATTCGGCTTAATTATTTTGAGAGGGTTAAAGTTAATAAACATTATGCTACTCAAAGACTAATTTGTAGAAATTCCGAGTCAATCGATTGGTCAAACTAAACAAAAGCACTCGATTTGCCCTATATGCCATCGTTGAGCTCAGCAAGACTCCAGAGGCGGTAGTTTCTGCGGGAGAGATTGCTGAAAAATATGAAATCTCAGAGCACCACGTGGCAAAAGTCCTGCAGCAGTTGGTACGGGTTGGACTCATCCGCAGTATTCGCGGCATCAAAGGGGGCTTTCAAATTGCCCAAGACCCGAAAGCAATTACTATGTTGGATGTAGTAGAAATTTTTGAACCTCGCTTACCTCAAAATGGCTGCATATTGTTGGATTTCGAAGAAACCTGTCATCTGCAAGATAACTGCAAAATCGGTGAGGTCTTTAATGAAATTCAAGAACAAGCCTTTTACACTCTGAAATCTGTTTCTATTGCGACGCTGATTTCCCCAAAAGAAATACTTAAGAAATAATTCAAAAGCTAACCTTCTTGTTTAATGAAAGGTTTTTTGATAATAATTGAGTTGCATAAGCTCATCAAGTCTACATCAAATTTTAGGTTAAAAGAAGGTCAGCTTTTTTTTGAAAACCATGAATTTTTTCTTGACAAAGTAAAAATTATATCTTATATTTAAAACAAGTAAACAAGTACCTCTTTACTTGAATCAACCTTTTGAGGGCTATCATGCACCAAATACAAGCTTGGCGAATGCATCAGGCAGCCCAACCAATGAAACTTGAACAGCTCTCTCTACCCTCCCTTACCTCTGACCAAGTACTGGTGAGGGTTGCTGGATGCGGGGTCTGCCACACCGACCTCGGATTTTTCTATGAAGGCATTCGTACTGTTAAACCAACTCCCTTAACTTTGGGACATGAAATCAGTGGAATTGTTGAACACTCGGGCCCTGATTCTGAAAACTGGCTCGGCAAAGCGGTTGTCGTTCCAGCGGTTCTCCCGTGCGGTGAATGTGATTTATGTAAAAAGGGTCGCGGCCCCATCTGCCGTCAGCAGAAAATGCCGGGCAATCACATCGATGGCGGATTTGCCAGCCATGTTGTAGTATCAGGACGCTATCTCTGTCCAGTCGCCGTGGCTGATGAAACGACCATTTTTGGAAATTCGGGTGTCACGCTACGGGAGCTTTCCGTAGTGGCCGATGCTGTGACCACACCTTACCAGGCGGTTAAGAATTCTGGGCTCACCAAAGGCGACGTGGCGATTTTTGTTGGCGTAGGCGGAATCGGCGGTTTTGGCGTGCAGATTGCCAAGGCGTTTGGCGCTACGGTCATAGCCATTGATGTAGACCAGCAACGGTTGCAACTCCTCTCAAAATTTGGTGCCGATGCTACCTTTAACCCCAAAGAGATGGCCAAGAAAGAAATCCGCAAGGCCATCCAAGACTTAGTTTCAAAAGATTCTCTTTACGAATGGAAAATATTTGAATGTTCAGGTACGACGGCTGGTCAGGAATTAGCATTTGGATTGCTGACCTTCGGGGCTACGTTATGCGTGGTGGGATTTACCATGGATACCCTAAACCTGCGACTCAGCAATCTCATGGCTTTTGATGCCCGAGCCGTTGGCAACTGGGGTTGTGATCCCAAATATTATCCCGAAGTATTAGAATTGGTTGAAAAAGGGCAAATTGATTTGCAAAATTTTGTCCAAATCTTTCCTATCAGTGAAATCAATTCCGTGTTTGAACGCTTTCACAAGCGACAATTGGATAAGCGTCCAATCCTGATTCCAGATTTTAATTAGGAGAATACCATGGAACTGTTTAAAGACCACAACTTAATTCGTGATTTTAATTTCAGCGAAATCAAATATCAATTGAAACCGTGTCTCGATACCCAGGGTCAGCCAGTCAAAGAGTTGTACAACGCCTGGATTATTCTAAATAATCCAGAGCAGCTTAATTCCTATACCACCCAGATGGTTAAAGAAGTCATCATGGCTTTTAGGACGGCATCCAACGCGCGCAACGTGGTGGCGGTGGTTTTTACCGGTGCCGGCGATCGAGCATTTTGCACGGGCGGCAACACCAAGGAATATGCGGAATACTACGCCGGTCAGCCCGAAGAATATCGCCAGTACATGCGGTTATTCAACGATATGGTCACCGCCATTCTGCACTGCGACAAACCGGTGATTTGCCGGGTTAACGGCATGCGGATTGCCGGCGGACAGGAAATTGGCATGGCTTGCGATTTCTCCATTGCCAGCGACCTGGCTGTTTTTGGACAGGCAGGCCCTAAACATGGCTCAGCCCCCGATGGTGGTTCCACGGATTTCCTCCCACTTTTTGTCGGCATTGAAAACGCTATGATGAGCTGCACCCTGTGCGAGATTTGGAGCGCCCACAAAGCCTACCGACTTGGACTCCTGACTGAAGTTGTTCCGGTTTTGAAAAAGGAAGGACAATTCATCCCTAATCCATTGGTTATTACAGACCGCTGGGTGGATGAAACAGGTAAAATTGTGTACGGCGAAGTTCGCACAGGTGAAGAAAAGGCAAAGGCAAAAGAATTAATTAATGAATGTAACAAAGATCTTTCTCTTTTAGATAATACGGTCGAAAAACTGTGTACTTCACTGATGATGACGGTACCGGGGTGTTTGACTAAGACGATTGAATCGTTGCGAAAACACAAGTTAGAACATTGGGACCGCAATCGGGAAAGTAATCGAGCCTGGCTGGGGATGAACATGTTGACCGAAGGCAAGGCCGGATTTAAAGCTTTTAATGAAGGCATTAAAGGTCATCGAGAAGTGGACTTCATCAAGCTGCGACAGTTGCTGGCCCAGGGGCAAAAGTGGGATGATCAATTGATTGAAGCTGTCATGCCACCACGTAAGGCAAACGAGATAAAGTAGTCATATTCCATTTACTTGTGTTAAACAGGACGCAGGAAACGAATTAAGAAAAATCGCTTTTAGGAAGAGCTAACTGCAAACGCTCATCATGCACGAGAGCACTCGATGTCATTCTGGAAGAATCTTTTTGGGAACCACAACCTTAGTTGGTTTTTCTCAGCCTTTTCTCAAACTAAAAAAGATTCCTGCTGAATGACATATCGATGTGCGCCTGCTGTACTTGAAAAAAATGGTGATAACCATCGTAGCTCGCAAAGACACAAAATCCGCAAAGATTCTAAAAATGAATTTGCTTTGCGTTCTTTGCGCCTCTGCGAGAGATTAACTAGAATATTCTCAAATAATAAACTTGCAAACTTTCTAAATTGGACTTTACCATTCGAAAAATAAAGGCCGAAGACAGCCAGGCCATCATAGATATAGACGCTATTCATTCAGGTGAGGCCAAACCAGATTACTGGAACGAAAGACTTAAGCCATTCATCAAGAAATCTAATGACAAACGTATTATTTTAGGTTATGTAGCCATGGCTGAAGGCCGCGTTATTGGCTACATATTAGCCGAAAGCCGGGCCTGGGAATTTGGCTCCCCCCTCTGCGGCTGGATTTTTGCCATTGGGGTACACCCTGAATGCGGTCGTCAAGGGGTGGGCTTGGCCCTGTGCCGGGAAGTTTGTTTGAAGTTTGAATCCCTCCACATCCGGACGGTCCGAACTATGGTGCGTAAAGATGATGTGGACGTTCTTAGTTTTTTCCGGGCTTCGGGCTTTCGAGCCGGGCCATTTATTGAGCTTGAGTTGGAGCTTTAGAATAATACTTGGAGTAATGGATCAGTGGAGTATGGGAGTAATGAAATCTCACAATATGGAATCGAAAAAGAATTTAGCAATAGGAAGTGTATTATGTACATTTGGGGCAGCGGCTATTTTTTTCTTGATCATTTCCAAACTGTCATTATTAAGTAACTCTTTAGCTTATGCCATAGTATTCCTCTTAGGGGTTGTAGTAGGTATTGGGAGTGTACTTGTCTTATTTTATTTAAGAAAACTTCCTGCAAAGTGATCGTTACATTTCGGGACCAAAAGATGATCACTGCAGGCATTTCTTTATGAAGGAGTGAAAGATGGCGCAATTTAATAAAATAAAATTAGATTACCTACATGAAGAACAGGTCTTAACTCTCACTCTAAATGCACCCAAAGGCAACATACTCGACCGAGAGATGATGACCGAACTGAATCAAGCTGTTCAGCAAAATGGCAACTCGCCTTCGGTAAAAGCACTCGTATTTCAAGGAGAGGGGGAACATTTTTCCTTTGGAGCCAGCGTTCCTGAGCATCAAAAAGAATATGTTGCGGAGATGCTGGCCACCTTTCATCAACTGTTTCGAATTCTCATCGAAGTCGGCAAGCCCACGTTTGCGCTGGTTCGAGGCCAATGCCTCGGCGGTGGGTTGGAACTCGCCGCCTTTTGCCAATGGATTTTTGCAGGAGAAGAGGCAAAGTTTGGTCAGCCAGAAATCAATTTAGCTGTATTTCCTCCCGTGGCTTCTTTAATATTACCGTATAGAATAGGTCAATCAGCAGCAGATGATCTAGTGTTAAGTGGTCGTTCAATTACTGCGCAAGATGCCAAGCAAATGGGATTGGTTTATTCGGTCTCCTCTGATCCTCAGAAAGACCTGGACGAATTCATTTCTAAACACATTTTACCAAAAAGTGCTGTGGCACTTCAATTCGCCGCAAAATCCTCTCGTTATGAAATGCATCAGGCTTTTTTGAAAAATGTAGAGGTTATTGAGAAAATGTATGTGCAGGATTTGATGGCTACTGAAGATGCCAATGAAGGTATCCGCTCCTTTTTAGAGAAGCGCAAACCGGTGTGGAAGAATAAGTGATGGGAAATTTTGAATTATGGCATCGAATGAAAACCTTAGAGAAATGAGAACAAATATAACCTTAAATCAGTGGATTTTCCACTTTTAAAAATGTGAATTCTTTAAAATCAGATGCATTGACAGTGTAAAGGCCTTCGATATTATTGTCCTTTAACGTTGCAGCAAGAAAAACATCAAATATTTTTTTGCGAGTTTTGGTCGATTCAAGCAATGAGAGAAAAGTTTGTAGTTGTGTTGGTTTGGGATAAATGATTGGTAACTCTAGAAATTCACTATACTTTTTGATTATATCAATAGCCTCAGCAATCGAGAGTCGTTTCCCGACCGCTTGCTTGGTGCAAACACTGATAAATTCAGCGTAGACCTGTAATGGAATGCTAACAACAGGATTTCCATCTTGGTCTTCTTCTGAAATAGTTCGTTCAACAAACATTTTTGCTTTCTTATGCCGTGGAGACGCCAAATTATGAGCATACACCAAAATATTCGTATCAAAAGCATACATCAAATGCCTCTTTCGGAATATATTTCGTCTCGATCAACAACAACGTCTCCACCTAAATTAATTGCTTTGACTTTGAACGATTTACGGCGCCGACGGATGTTTTCATATTTATCTTCTTTTTTATTGCTTTTAGTAATCCTAATCTCAGTTCTAATTGATTTTAATATTTCCTCCATCACAGTTATTCGGTCTGATAATGACAAGGAGTGAATTATTGAGATGATTTCTTTATTAGTAGACATAAGCAAGCTCCTATGGAGTTTTTAACAAAATTAATGTTCTAAGTAAAATCTCTAAGAAAAGATAATCAAATTTTGATTCGATGTCAATATAAATCATTTTTCAATATATCAAAAGCCTAGTTTATGAGATTGCAAAGTTTGGACCAGCACTAATTAAGATCTTAAGTTTCGTTATTTTATGGTTCAATTTGATTTTAAAAACCAGGTAGTCGTAATTACCGGTGGCAGTGGGGGCATCGGCCTTACCACCGTCAAGTTATTTCTGGAAGCGGGTGCACGGGTCGTTTGTATAGATTTGCAACCCCCAAAAGAATCATTAAATAATTATCGTTTTATTAAGGTCGATGTTTCAAACTTTAAAGATGTCCAGGAGTCGGTAAACAACATCCTGCATGAAGAAAAATCTATTGATTGTCTAATCAACAACGCAGGCATCTCCCGAGATGCGACCGTCTGGAACATGACTCAGGCCCAGTGGGATGAAGTATTAAATGTCAATCTAAAAGGCGCCTTTAATTTCATTCATCACATTGCGCCACATTTCCGAGAAAAGAATCGCGGGAAAATTGTCAATATCTCTTCCATCAATGGACTGCGAGGGAAGTTTGGCTTGGCCAATTATGCGGCTTCAAAAGCCGGATTGATCGGACTTACGAAAACCGTGGCCAAAGAATTAGGCCGTTACAATGTGAACGTAAACGCGGTTGCGCCTGGGTATGTCATTACACCGCTTACGCAAAAGCTTCCCGATAAAATTTTAAATGAAGCCAAAGCTGAAACGGTCTTCGGACGCCTGGCCACATCCGAAGATGTTGCCTATCTCATCCTGTTCCTTTGCTCAGATTTAGCAAGACACATAACGGGTGAGGTGATTAAGGTTGATGGTGGGCAGTATATCTAAATGTAAAAAAATATTGATAGTAGAAAATGGAGTAATGGCTTAATGGAATATTGGAGACTTTCAATGTGTAATATGTTTTTAACAACATCAATCCATTAATCCAGCACTCCATTACTCCTGCATTGTAAATGCACAATTTTTGGAATGCAGTATAAGGCGATTGGAGACAGGAAAATGACACAGCCTCTAACAGTATTCGATGGTTGGCAGGGAAAACCTTTAGATGAAATCCTAAGCCTCTGCCGGGACTTGGTCGAAGATCCGGAGTACCCAACCGTCCGTCGTTGGCGAGAAGCTGGAGGCAAAGTAGTCGGACATTTTCAGGTCTACTTCCCGGAAGAGATTGCTCATGCGGCCGGTCTATTGCCGCTCAAAATCCGCGGTGCGCAAGTGGAGGGCATGGAATCCGAATCGCATTTTGGCTCCTACCTTTGCTCGATCATAAAGACCTCTCTGGAGCTTGCTCTAACCAAGAAGATAGAACTGGATATGTTCGTTACCCATCCGATCTGCGATGCGGCTAGAAATCTCGGGGCCATCTGGGGTCGAAACTTTCCGTACAAATGCCAGATTCTCTATTTACCCCAAAACCCAAACTCGAAATACTCGGTCACCTATTTACGCAGCGAGTACGAACGACTCAAAGGGGATATAGAAGCCATTGCCGGACGTAAAGTAAGTGATGATGATCTGCGACGTTCTTTAGCAGTGTACAACCAAAGCCGCTCTCTCATGCGGGAACTGTATGCTCTCAAACGAGATAGGCCGTGGTTGATTGCTGCTGACGAAGCCTTCGTTCTGATTGCTCTTGCAGGCTTCCTCCCAAGAGAGGAGTACAACGGTTTTATGAGGTCTATTTTACCCATGATCAAGAATCGTCCAGCCAAAAAGCAAGATAAGATGAGAGTGGTTTTTGAAGGCGGATTTTGTGAGCAACCCCCTCTGGACCTTTTACAGACCATCGCTCGGTCTTGCTATCTCGTAGACGATGACCTAATGATTGGACTTCGCTGGATCCTTGAAGATGTGTTCGTGGATGGAGATCCGTTGTACAATCTGGCTGAGGCCTATATTGAAAAATCTTCTTACAGCCCGGTGCAGCACGATCTCCGAAAGCCTAAAGAAAACATGCTTCTTGAACGCATCAAGAGTTCTGATGCAGAGGCCGCGATAGTCACTGCCGCCAAGATGTGCGAGCCGGGGCTGGAAGAGCAAGTGGCTTACAGCAAAGCCCTGGACCACGCCGGCATTCCGTACTTCATAAGTGAATTTGAAGAAAACCAGACCACCTTTGAAGACCTTGGTATTCAGCTTGAAACCTTTTTGGAGAATATTCTTTTCAGTTGACGGAGGATAAAACCATGGGCATTGAAAAACAAAATAAACCAGAAGAAATAGTCGGGCGCGGGAATCGGGAAGGAGCCAAACTGTTTCGTGAGTGGTTCCAAGAATTAACCGAAGTTGCCGAACAAGGGCGAGGAGGTGCCTACGTGTTTGTGATGGGAAGTCTGAACGAGCTTTTAAAGACGTTTGACCTGCCTGTGGTTTTTCCAGAAATCAACTCCTTGCAGACGGCGGTCCGCAAGGTAGCATCCGAGTTCCTCAATGAAGCAGAGGATTACGGCTACTCACCGGACATTTGTGGCTACGTCAAAGCCGACGTGGGAGTGCAACTTAAGAATGGTGAACATCCCATGGGAAAGATACCTAAGCCGTGCCTGGCCGTTTTGACCAATGCATGCAATACCTACATCAAGTGGGCTGAAATCTGGGAGCGGATGTACCATGTTCCCATCTTTACCATTGACATCCCGGGCACCAGGGCAGCCGGGACCCAGACCTGGCAGGGCGACGCTGGATTTGAGAACGATCGCCGATACGTGGCCGAACAGATTAAGGAGCTGATCACCGTATGTGAGGAAGTGACTGGAAAAAAATTTAACATTGACAAGTTTCGAGACATACTGAGTCACGCCAACGATATGAGTCGTGGCTGGCGCAGGGTTCTCGAACTGAACCAGAAACGTCCGGCCGTCTTCAATGCCCTTACGGATGGTACCATCTTTCTCGGAGTTGCCAACGGCTTTCGCGGTACCGCGGCCGGTGGCGCCTATTTTAGCGACCTCGTCAAAGAGATGGAGTACAAATCGCGCCAGGGCATTGGTACCTTGACTGAGGAGAAATTTCGGCTGGTCTTTGTTGGGGTCCCTTGTTATCCCATCTTCCGCCGGTTCAACGAGCTGTTTACAGACTGGGGCGGAGTATTTGTGCATTCCACTTACCTGTGGTTCGCCTCCGGAGGAACCAACCTCGGATTCGAGTATGACCTAAAACATCCGATTGACAGTCTCGCCGAAGGCTTACTGATCAGTGTGCGGGATGCCATGGACAGTATGTTTCACCGGGAGCAAGCGATACTCTCCATGTCTGATGCTTATCATGTTGACGGGGTGGTCTATCACCCCATAAAGAGTTGCCGAACAGTCTCCACAGGTCTGGCCGACGGCCGAAGGTTCTTGATGGCCAACAAGAATATCTCGACCCTCTTTTTTGAATCTGATATGATGGATCAGAGAGTGGTTTCTGAGGCTCAGATGAAGAACCGGATCGATGCCTTTTTTGAAGGGTTGATTTCGCGGCAGCAGTTGGCCGGGGTGGCATGAGGCAAAGGGTTCGGAGATTCTAAGAATGAGATAGATGTTGAGGGTTAAGTATGGGTTACGGTTATTCCAAAAAGTATTCACTTTACGAGAAGCTAAATTCAAAATAGGAGATTAAATATGTCTTATGCTGCGGGGGTAGACGTCGGTTCCACACAAACAAAAGCTATCATCCTCAATGATGCTAAAGAGATTGTGGGTCGTTCTCTCATCGATACCGGAGCCAACGTATCGGCTGCGGCAGGGAAAGCCTTCCGAAAAGCCCTGGAAACAGCCGATTTGATGGAAGAGGAAGTGGAATACATCATCGGCACAGGATATGGCCGCTACAAGGTAACCTTTGGCAATAAACAGGTGACCGAGATTAGTTGTCATGGCCGGGGGGCCGTGCATATGTTTCAGGGGACCAGAACCGTTTTAGACATGGGAGGGCAAGACAGCAAGGCTATCCGAGTCGGCTCTGGGGGCGAGATTATCGATTTCTGCATGAACGACAAGTGCGCAGCCGGGACCGGACGATTCCTCGAGGCAGCCTCAGTAGCGCTTGATATTCCCCTTGACGAATTAGGCCCCACTGCCCTTAAAGCGGAGAAGCCAGTCCGTATTAGTACGACCTGCACCGTGTTTGCGGAGTCGGAGGTGCTTTCCTGGCTTGGAAAGGGAAAAAAGCTGGAAGATATCCTGTGGGGAGTCCATCTGTCCATTGCAGCGCGTTCCATCGGTCTTTTGCGCAGAGTCGGCATCGAAGAGGAAATTACCTTCACAGGAGGCGTTGCAAACAACGTTGGGATGATCCGTGCGCTTAAAGAAGGGTTGGGCAAGAAAGTCAACGTCAGTGTAGAATCACACTACATGGGGGCATTGGGTGCGGCACTCTTTGCCTTAGACCATATCATCGCCAGTCGAAAGCCTGCTAAGAAGGAGGTAAACTAAACATGATCTATACACTGGGTCTGGACGTCGGTTCTACGTATACTAAGGCGCTCATCTTGAGTGATGAGAAAAAAATCATTAGTCGTCGAATGGAAGCCACCGGCTCTAAGCTGAAAGAAGTGGCCAAAGGGATTTGCGAAAAAGTGGTAGCTGACGCTGGTCTTAAGATGGACGACATCTCCTATCTGATTACCACGGGTTATGGCAGGCATCTCATCCCTTTCAGAGATTTACAGGTCACCGATCTCACGGCCACGGCCCGCGCAGCAAATTTCTTGTATCCGGGAACCCACACGGTCCTCGACATCGGCGGACAGACCATGAAAGCCAGCCGCATCGATGATAAATCGAGAGTGGTAACCTTTCGTCTCAACGACAAGTGTGCCGCAGGAACCGGGGCTTTTCTCGAAAAAACTGCCCGATACATGGGCTATACCACGGAAGATATTGGCGCGCTATTGGCATTGTCAAAAGAAAAGGTTCCTATCTCTGGCGTCTGCGCAGTATTCGCCGAATCCGAGGTGATCAGTCATCTTTCTGAGGGCGTGCCTCCAGAAGACATCATGTATGGTGCCATTCTCTCGCTCACAGACCGTTCGGTTCAGTTGATGAAGCGCATTAAGGCAGAACCAGAATATACTCTCGTTGGCGGAATACTTCGGTGGGAGCGCATGGCGAAAGTAATCCGTGAACGACTGCAAACCGAGGTGAACGTCGCCCAAGGCGATATGCCGCAATTCGCCGCGGCGTTGGGCTGTGCCATCCTGGGGCATCTGAGACTGCGCAAACTTCGAGAAGAGGGTAACATAGAAAATCTTTCAGCACGGAGTCTCACAGAAGTCCACTGATTCATAGGAGATAGTTCAATTCATAACATCGGTGAAGATTCCGATGTTGTAGTTGGTCATAAATTACGGTCATTAATAAAATACACTAAACCTTAATCACTCGAAAGGAAACAAATGAAAGCTACGGATATTCTTTCTGAAGAACATCGGATTATCTTGAGTGTGCTGCAATGTTTGGAAAAAATCGCTGCAGAAGCAGAAGAAAAGGGCAAACTTAACTCGGAATCGGCCAATGCAGCAATCACCTTTTTCAGAAATTTTGCGGATCGCTGTCATCATGCGAAAGAAGAAGACCGTCTTTTTGGAGTCATGGAAAAACACGGCATTCCGCGGCAAGGTGGTCCAATTGGCGTTATGCTTTTGGAGCATGACACTGGCAGAGGATTGGTTAGAGGAATGGCTCAATCCGTTGACGAGGCTGCGCAGGGAGTCCATGAGGCCATCCAGAAATTCACTGAGAACGCACATAACTTTATTGCTCTATTGAGAGACCACATTGACAAAGAGGATCAATGCCTTTTCCCCATGGCCGACCAGACCCTCGATACTGAAGCAGCAGATGTCCTGCTTTCGGAGTTCAAAAAAATCGAATCAGATGCTGGTGGAAAACGTCATTCAGAATACATTGAAATCGCTAAACAGCTTTGTGACCAATATGGAATTGATTTTGTGAGTGATTCCGAACTCAAAACACTTATGACTGAATTTCATGTGACTTAATCAGGTTTGAACGAAAACACAACTTTTACTGTCATTGCCCCGAATGCTTTCGGGGCATCTCTGCGAAGCAATCTCCCTATTAGGTAGGCATGAGATTGCTTCGGCAAAAAACGTCCTCTAAGAACAGCCCTAGTTGTCATGCTGGAAGCATCTTTTTACGAATGCAAAATAAAAGCTCATCGAAGCATGGATTTACCGCTTTCAAAAAAGATTCTTGCAGAATGACAAACCGGACAGAGCTGTTCTTCCTGAAAGAACGGTGCAAAGGTGCCATGGGGCGTTCGCAATGACGGCTATTAACACTTCATATTATGAACGATAAACGCCAAAGTGACACATCTGCTTTTTGGGGATGTACGTTACCTCCTGATCCCAAAATAATTGCCGAGGGCTGGGAGCGCAGATTCATTGGAGACGCCAGAATGGCTCGCGAGGCCACAGACACCTACCGAGAACTCGGCTATGAAGTGAGATTAGAGCCCATCAATACAGATGGATTGAAGGATGAGTGCAGAGGGTGTAAAGCGATATTCGACCAATTCAGTGCCGTCTACACCCGTAAGATCAAAGAGTAAATAACGTGTCTATTTCCTAAGAATTTATCGACAAACTCTTTCATATTGTCATATCAAATAAAGAATCTTGTTACTTGCTATTTGAACTAAACTTTGTGAAAAAATCACGACTAACTGAAAAGTTAGGATGAAGGAATAAGAATAACCTTTGTACAACCCTGCAATTTTTGATCAAAGATTCTATACCCCTCTCTACCTTCACTTAGAGCCAACCGGTGCGAAATAATTGAAACTAAATCATATTTCTTTCCTTGTACGAGACTTATGAGACGTTCCATGTAATACCGGGCCGGGCAGCGTCCGATCTTGAAAGTTAAGTTTTTATCATAAGCTTCAACAGGTGAAAAGGCCATCATTTCTTCTGTATGTACGCCAACTGTGGAAATAATGCCTCCTGGACGCACTAAGTTTACTGCGGTTCTGCAGGCTGAAGCATTTCCTATTAATTTCCCGAAAAAAATAGCCGCGATTTACGTTCAATTTAATTAGATACAAAATATAGAGCAAAATTAAATTAAATATACTA